>CALMJN010000393.1 GCA_937864385.1 uncultured Methanosarcinales archaeon
ATGATCAGAAGAAGGATCTAAAATCTGCTCTATCTGTGCAATCACTTCTTCCTGTGCAGCTCTCGGATCAGTTCCCGGTGCATGGAGGCCATCATATCGCCCTGCATGCCTATCAGGAATAGCTGGAAGCCCACGATGATCAGAATGGCGGTGAGTATGGTGAGAGGGATATGGTCTATGCGATAGTAAAGCCAATCCCTGGCCACATAAAGGCCTATGAGAAAGCCGGCTGCGGCAAAGAAAGAGCCGATAAGTCCGAAGTAAAACATAGGGTTCTCCGTCTTCGCCATGCGAAAGATGGTGAGGATGATCTTCAGGCCGTCCCGGAAGGGATGCAGCTTGGTCTTGGTGCCCGCCGACCGGGGCCGATAGGATATGGGCACCTCAACTATGCGCAGCCCCTTCTTGACGCTCTCAATGGTCATCTCCGACTCGATCTCAAAGCCGGGGGTGGAGAGGTCCAGGTGGCTTATGCCCTCCCTGGTAAAAGCCCTGTAGCCGGAGAGAATATCGGTCAAGTGGACCCTATAGATGGTGGAGAAGAAGAAATTGATCATCTTGTTGCCGAACATGTTCAGGCGTTTTAGAGCGCCGCCCTGCATCCGGCCGTGCCGATTGCCCACCACATGCTCTGCCTTTCCCTTCATCACCGGCTCAAGAAGGGCAGGAGCCTCGGAGGGAAGATAGGTGCCGTCTCCGTCGATGAGAAGGATGTAGTCCTCTTCAATCACCTCGAAGACCTCTTTCATCGCCTGGCCCTTGCCTGAGCCGGACTGAACAAAGATGCGCGCTCCCGCCGCTCTGGCGATATCCACAGTGTCGTCGGTGCTGTGGCCGTCTGCCAGAAGGATGTTCTGGAAGCCCAGAGCCTGGAACTCCTTTATAACCTGCCCTATGGACTCCTCTTCGTTAAGGGTGGGGATGAGGACGCAGACGTCTTTATATTTAGCGCTAATATCAGCTTCGGCCATGGCAATATGATGAAAGGGGCTGGACAGTATTAAATAGATTGCTTAGGGCTTCACCGCCTTTTGGATCAGACCCATGTAATGCTCCTCCAGCTCAGCCATATCATCTCTGCTGGTTTCGATGTAAAGCCTGATTATGGGCTCGGTGTTGCTGGGGCGAATCAATACGCTGCAAGTTTCGTTGGTGATCTTCAGGCCGTCCAGCGTATTCGGCTCCATAGCCGATAGAGCCTCTTGCAGCCGCTGCATTGCGGCAGAGGGATCTCCTTCAATCCTGACGCTCTTCTGCAAGTAGGGGTAGTCGGGTATTTCATCCGCGAGAACTGAGAGCTTCTCGCCCTGGGATATGATCTCGCCCAAGACCAGGCTCATGGCAAAGGGATCGTCGGAGTACTGGAACTCGGGCAGGAAGAAGTGGCCGCTTCTCTCAACGCCCAGCACCGCTCCCTCGTTCTTGACCCGGTTGGCCACGAATACGTCTCCCACCCTCTCCCGCAATACCTGAATTCCATCCTTTTCCAGCTCCCGCTCCAGCATCATGGAGCAGTCGAAGCCGGAGATGACCTTGTCCCCGGGCTTATACCGCCGCCGGGCGATGATTATGGCCACCTTCTCCGGCGGCAGGACCCGGCCCAGATCATCGATGACAATTCCCCGATCGGCGTCGGGATCGAATCCCACCCCGAAATCGGACCCTGTCCTCAAGACCTCCTGGCAGGCGGGATGCAAGGACTTCTCATTGGGGGCCGGTCCCCGTCCGGAGAATAGTCCGTCCATCTCTCCGTTGATCACCGTAGAGTCCAGGCCCAAATTGCGGTAGAAAGAGGCCATGCTGCAGGCGGAGCCGTTGCCCATATCCAGGACCACCTTGAGTTTGCGATCGAAATGGATCAGTCCCTTCACATACTGGCCGTAATCATCTATGGTCGCCTGGGCCGAGCCCTCTTTCAGTTGCCCCTGGCCCTGGATG
>CALMJN010000394.1 GCA_937864385.1 uncultured Methanosarcinales archaeon
TGTATCTTAACAATTGTGAAATATTGTCAATTAAAAAAGGTGAATTAATCGAAGTAACTTATAACGATAAAGATGGCGTCGCCTCAAAGATTGAGGCCGATAACCTTATTGTCAGCACAAAATGGCAAAACATGCATTTACTGATTGAACGCAAAAAGAAGCTTAATTTTGATGATTTGATCAGGCCAATTAAAGTTTCTTATTATCCTTTTACAATTCATTTGGGTATTCGTCAAAAATCTATTCCTGAAAAAATGGCTCTTCCTTTCACAGAGGCATTCGATGGCAAAAGCTGCATTATAGCGCTGGCAATTACCGATTTACCGCAGCCTGTCTCTCCCACAAGAGCTAGGGTTTCTCTTTCATGAAGCTCAAGGCATATATTTTGAGCTGCTTTGACCCGGCCTAGAGAGGTGTCAAAGCTAACAGACATCTCGTCAATGCACAGCAAGGGCCGGACATAGCTCGAAGACGGTAGATGTCTATTCATTGCTGCTCCATTATAGATTCGTCTCTCTCTTCCAGAAAAGAGCCTAAGAGGACAATAGACAATACAAAGATGGTGATACACAGCCCGGGGGCCATGTACCACCACCAATAACCGTTGATAAATCCTCCCCGGCTGAAGGCGAAATTGATCATCATCCCCCAGCTCTTCATGGAAGGATCTCCCAGACCCAGGAAAGATATGGAAGATTCTGCAATCATGGCTGAGGCAATTGAGAGCAGGAATTTAGGCATTACCACCTGGGAGAGATTGGGAAGCACGTCGGAAACTATGATATGCAGATGCGAGAAGCCTAAAGATCTCTTGGACTGGACATAGCCCATCTCTCGTATCTGCAGGGCTTTCGAGCGCACCACTCTAGCGGTGGAGGTCCACCATAGGCTTCCCATGAGCAGCGCAATAAGCCAGAAGCTGGGCCTCAAGAATGCAGCCAGCACAATTATCAAAGGGATCTGGGGGATCATTAGGAATATGTCAGTGATTCCCATGAGAATCTCATCCGCCATGCCCTTGAAGTAGCCCGCCAAGAGGCCTATGCTGCTTCCTATGATCGTAGCCATCAGCGCCGCTCCGAATCCCACAATCAGAGAGACCCGGCTGCCATAGATCAGCTCAGATAGGATATCCTGTCCCAGATCGTTTGTTCCCAGAATGTGATCTTGATCCGGAGGAAGATAGGGCTCAAATCTATCCCAAGGATCGCAAGGAGATATGAATGGGGAGAAGATGGCTGCCAGCAAAAAGGACAAGAATAAAACCAATCCGATTATGCTTGCTTTCCGGGAGAGAATGCCGTTATAGAAGCGATGATATGTTCTCTCGCATTCTCTTTCCATGCCTCGTACATCTCTTTCGTCTCCGCGCAAGCATTCAGACAGGGCGCAAGGACCGGAACCAGGATTGATTCCAGCCATTTACTGCCACCTTACCCGTGGATCGAGATAGCTGTAGAGAAGATCAGCCAGCAGATTGGCTGATACAACCATGATGGTAATTATCAAGAAAGATCCTTGCAATACCGGATAGTCTCGGGAGAGAAGGGCATCGTAGATAAGGCTGCCCATGCCGTTCATGGAGAAGACTATCTCTATGAAAAGCGCTCCACTGAAGATGAATCCGAAATCCAGGGCCAGCAAGGTGATTATGGGCAGAAGGGCATTCTTGAAGACATGGCGAAATAGGATCTGCTCATCGTATAATCCCTTGGCCCGGGCGAAGGTGGCATAGAGGCTGCCCTTTTCCTGCAGCACGCTTCCCTTCATAATCATGTAGTTCCTGGAGAGGGAGAAGAGCGCCATCATAGCGCTGGGCAGAAAGAGATGATGAGCAATATCCAATGCTGATCCTGTGGAGTAGAATCCCTTCAGTGGAAAGAGGCACAGCTTGTAAGAAAGGAGGTAAAGTGCGATTAGAGAGAGAAAGTAAGGCGGGGCGCAGTATATGGCCATGATAAAGCCTGTTTGAGTCCTGCGCAAAGCGCTGCTCTTCCAGCCCGCCCTCGCCCCCAGGAGAGTTCCCAGTATAGCTCCCATGACCATGGCTGGCAAGGACAGCAGCAGTGTCCACTTCATGCGGTCGTATATGAGATCAGAGACGTTCCTGTGCAGATGAAAGGAGTATCCCAGATCGAATCTCAAAATGTCATGCCAGTAATCCAGAAATTGCTGGGAGAGGGGCCTGTCCAAGCCCATTCTCTCTCGCAGCTCCTGTACAGAGCTGGCTGTGAGCATGATATCCTCTCCCAGCAGGTTGGTTAGAGGATCTCCAGGCATGCTTCTTGGGATGAAAAAATTCAAAGATACAATTAAGAACAGGGCGATGGCATACCTGGTAGCCTTTTTCCCTAAGAGCATTTCTCAACGTCCTTTATAGAATCTTATAAAGCATCGCATCCCTGGTGGAGAATGAGGCCCATTTTCCATCCTCTCTCTCCAGCAGCCGTCCTTTCGCTTGCAGGTAAGCGGCGATCTCCTGGCTGTCTATTCCAGAGAAGCGGTATTGATGGAACACCAGATCCAATGGGAGCTTATAATCTCTGGAAAATAAAATAATATCAAATTGATAACCCATTTCTTTGAGTATATGATATAGACAGAGATAATCCACATGAGGCTTTGGACCATAGGCAAACTCATTCAATGGGTCGGGAGCATCGGCGCGAAAGACAACAAAGACGCCCTTGCTGGTGAATTCAATCATCTTTGACAGAAAATCTTCTATATGTTCATCGAAGAGACTGTAAGCCGCCAGCGAATAATCGACTCCCTGTGGATTAATTCCTAAATCATTCGGGCCGAGGATCTCGGAAGGCAGCACATCCCTCCACTCCTTCTGGATTGCGGTGATGTTAGTCAGTCTCTCTTTTCGAGCTTTCTCCATCAATATCTGCAATTGGTAACCAGATGGATCAACGACAACTGTCCTGGAAGTCTGGCGCGAGAGAGGAATGGAAAAAGCTCCTGTCCCGGCACCAATATCAAGAAGGCTCGTGCCGGGAGAAATAAAGGAGAAGATCCTGTTCAGGATCTCCCCAGGATACCCGGAATGATTGAGGATCTGGTCATAGACACCATAGCTTCTCCAGAATTGGTCGTTGGAGATTTTCCTCTCCTTGAGTGTATGGATATAACTGCTCTCTCTTACGAAATCCCTCCATTGATCCGTCCAGTGGCTCATCGGCTCTTCTCCACAGACAGGAAGTTATCCACATTGAAGATGCCGTATAGTGGATCAGAGTACCATCCGGAAAAGGCCTTGTTGTACGGAGTCACCACCTTATTCCAGTACAGTGCAATTCCGGGGAGGTTTTCCCCATAATAGTCCTGCACCTGGTAGGCATAATCCTGCAGCTGGCTTTGGCTGGTTGCAGCAAGTATATCATCGCACAGCTTATGGAATTCGGGATCTTCCAGGACATGCAAGACACCTTCGCCGGTTCTGCGGGAATCGAAGTAGCCCGTGCCCCAATTGGCATGCATAAGCATTCCCCAGGGGGTGCTTCTGGTTATGGTCAGATCATATTCGCCGGCATCTTTTTGTTTTATCCAGGTGCTGGAATCGACATTTTTTATCTCGCTCTCAATCCCCAGATCCTTTAGATAATCAACCATCAGCTCAGTGACCCGCTGGTAGTCCGTTCTTGTGAGGAAAGTAAGCCTGATATCTTTGCCGTCCTTGCCCTCCAGAATGCCGTTGCCATCGGCGTCTTTATAGCCGGCAGAATCCAGAATGGACTTGGCCAGGGAGAGGTTCTGCTCAAGTTGGGCTGTCTGCTTGAAGTTCATCATGCTTAGGGGGACGAATCCAACATTGGGCACCTGGCCGAATCCCAGGGCATCAAGCTTGAGCATTTCGCTGTAGTTTATGGCATAGGATAGAGCTTTTCTGAAGCTGAGATCGGACATCGGCTCCTTTTTAAGGTTCATTCCCAGGAATATTAGGCCGATATTGTCCTTCTCCACAAACTCAAAGTTGCCTGTATCCTCCAGCTTTCTTATGCTGGGATAGGGATAAGTTCCAGCATATTTATAGTAAGCGTCGACATCTCCCTTCTCCAAAGCCAAGGATAGCACATCCATGTTGGCAAAGGTATGAATCTCGACAGAATCAAAATTAGGGACATTTCCTTTCCAGTGTGGATTCCTCTTAAAATAAATGACTCCCGCTCCCAGGTCCGTGCTGTTTATATAAAACGGCCCAAAGCCCAACATTTCGCCTTCATTGGTATATTCCATGGGCTCTTCTATAGACTCCCAGATGTGTTTGGCTAAGATGGGATAGGTGGCAAACTCCAGGTTCAGCCGGGAGTAAGGCTTGTTCAACTTGAAGATAACCGCGTCATCCTGAGTGGAGATGTCATTGACCGTTTCTTTCATCCATCCTGCAGCAGGATAGTTCTCTGCAAGATAATCAAATGTGAACTTTACATCCTCAGAAGTGAGCTTTTCACCATCGCTCCAGTAGAGGTCGTCTCTGATGATGAACTTCCAGGTCTTGCCATCCACTGAGACTTCATGACTTCGAGCGGTAAGGCCCTCCAGGGACCCATCCGCAGCCATCTTCATCAAGGTGGGATTGGATAAATGGGCAAAAACACCCATATTGCTGTCTCCCAAGATGCTGGCTGATTTGACCACATTAGGCGTTCCTATCTTTAGGACCATTCCGCTGGACTCCTCTGAAGCCGTGCTGAATGGTATCAGCATCAGGCAAAGAAGGAGCGCCGAGGCTATTTTATAAGTATTCTGTTTCATAATATGCCTGCCTTTTGTAAATTTTCCTGGATACGTGCTTCTGCCGGGTAGGTTGCCGGGTCAAACACCAGCCCGGTCAGCATCTCATAGATCTGGATATAGCGCAAGCTGGCCTGCACCCATAGTTGGTCGGGTACCTCGGGTGGTTCGCCATCTCCGCGATAGCCCAGTTTGGCAAATGTTATGCGGATGAATTCCTTGTCAAAATTCTCGGGTTCCAGTCCCTGGTCAAAACGCTCTGTGTAATTATCCGCCTTCCAGAAACGCGAAGAATCCGGTGTGTGGACTTCGTCAATCAGGATGATCCCGCCATCAGATGTGCGTCCAAACTCGTATTTGGTATCCACCAGAATCAGACCAGCGCTAACTGCCACC
>CALMJN010000395.1 GCA_937864385.1 uncultured Methanosarcinales archaeon
CTATCTCTGCATCATTGATGCCGGGAATGATAGGATCGATTCTGGCCGAGACCGGTACGCCTAAAGCAGCCAGCTTTTCCATGGCCTTGAGCCGCTGGCCGGGAAGTGCTGCTCTACTCTCCAGAATTCGGCTGATGGAATCATCCAAGGTGGTCAGGGTAATGGCCACAGAGGCTCGCATCCCGGCCAGAAGATGGGCATCCCTGGCCACCAGGCAGGACTTGGTCACCACCTGGACAGCCAGCCCTCGATCCCTCAGAATCTTCAGGCAGCTTCGGGAGAGGCAGAGCTCCTCCTCCATAGGGGGGTATGGATCGGAGCTGCTGGACATTGCCACCAATCTGCCCGGCGGGACCCTGGCCGCCTCGCGGTCCAGCCTCCTGGGAAGGTCTGCCTTGGGGCGGCAGCAACTGAAATGGGGTATGTAGGATCGGGCATAGCAGTAAAGGCAGCCATGCGGACAGCCGGTGTAGGGATTAAGACTGAGCTTGGAGGGACAGGTGCACAGCCGGTTCTTCCAGGGATCGAAAGGATTGAGTATCATCTTAAGCCAATATTGTCCAGACATTCCAGTCCATCGACATCCTCCATGGATGAATTGAGACTGTAATCCTCGATAACGGGGTTGATGAGCCGCCAGCCCTGGCCCACCTTTTCCGCCCCTCTTATACTTATCTTGAGCAGAATCCGCGTTATTCCGCCCCGGGGCTCACCCTCGGATCTGCCCAGTATCGCTGCTGCCTGGAATAGAGGCTGGCAGCTGCAATCAGAGCTGGTGCGCCAGACCCGGCCTGCGGGCACGAGAGCATCACCCTGCCGCAGAGCCAAGAGAAATCTTGCCCGGTCCTCGCCACTCTTGCTCTTTGTCCACTCTATCCCCAGCACCAGAGCTGAGATGGTATTAGCAGCACGGATGATGAAATCCTTCTCCGCCACTTCCCCCGGTCGGTATATCCCTCCCGGATCTCGGGAAAGCAATCCCCAAGCACCCTCTCCCTTCATAAGGCGGAGGTAATCATTCATAGCTCCTCTATCCTTGAGATGCTGCTCCTCTGCCGGAGATATCCCATAAAAGGGCATCCTTTGAGGCAGACCCAGCGCCTCCAGCATTCTCACCCGGCGATGGGTATAGGCCATGCTGCAGATGTCTTTGCCCTCAACAGCCAAAATATCATAGGCCAGCAAAGCCGGTCGTATGATGCTC
>CALMJN010000396.1 GCA_937864385.1 uncultured Methanosarcinales archaeon
GAGGGGCAGCAGAAGGGGATAGATCTGGATCCCACGCAGGATCTGGTCTCTGCGGTGGGCATACCGGTGGTTGCGGCAGGCGGAGTGACGGAGATTGGGGATGTCCTGGCTCTGAGGCAGGCCGGAGCAGCGGGAGCAGTGGCAGGCACTGCAATTTATACTGGAAAGCTCAGCGTGCACCAGACCCTGAAAGCCTTGAGGTGAATATATGAGAAAAGGATATGCAGAGAGTCTCTATCGAGACTCTAAGGCCGAGGCTGAGGTATATTTGGATGGAGAGGGTAAGGCCACAGTCAGCTCAGGCTCGGGTTTTCTGGATCATATGCTCACCGCCCTGGCCAAAACCTCTGGATGGGATCTTAAAGCCAAAAACGAGCCGGGAATCTATAAGATCGAGGCTCTGGGCGCAGCCATTGGCCAGGCCCTGGACAAGAGCCTGGGTGAGCGGCTAGGGATCAGGCGCTATGGCTCGGCCTCGGTTCCCATGGACGAGGCTCTGGCTGATGTGAGCCTGGACTTCAGCGGCCGGCCCTACCTCATCTTCTCGGGAGAGCTTAAGTGCGCCAGGATCGGGGACTTCGACACCGATCTTCTGGCTCCCTTCCTGGAGGCCCTGGCCATTGGTGCCAGGCTGACGCTGCATGTCCGCTTTTATGGAGAGAATGATCATCATAAAGTAGAAAGCATCTTCAAGGCCCTGGGTCTGGCTGCCCGCCAGGCGGTAGGGCAGGAAGGCAGTGCAGTTCCCAGCACCAAAGGCCTGATTTAACCTTTTTCGGCTGCTTCTGACATCTTCTCCAGCTCCTCCTTGAGGGCAATGTCCATCTCCCTGCAGTATCCGTGCGTCGCACATCCGACAGTGTGCAGACTCTTGGGCTCTCGGCCAAGGGCATAAGTCTGCTCTGCCAGACTATATGGTATGACGGTATCATTGCGGGAATGGATCATGACCAGGGGCCGGGGGGAGATATCCTGGAGATAGCTCTCCGGGTCGATGGACAGATAAAATCGAGCTGAATCGGAGTCTATCGCGCCTGCAGACGAGGCGATAGCGGCGGCAGAGCCATAGCCGCAGGTGCTGATGGCCAAAACGCCCCTGGCCTGCTTATCCAGAGCACAGGCAATGATTGCCGAGCGCCCTCCATTGCTCTCTCCGGCATAAATGATCCTGTCTCTGGCGATCTCAGGCCGGTCTCTCAGGATCATAGCCGCGGCCAGGGCATCATAGACCATCTTGTGCTCTTCCGGCTCCCGGCCCTGGAGGAAAAGCTGCAGATCGCCTTGGGGATCAA
Organism: uncultured Methanosarcinales archaeon; assembly: GCA_937864385.1. Taxonomy (GTDB): domain Archaea; phylum Halobacteriota; class Methanosarcinia; order Methanotrichales; family Methanotrichaceae; genus Methanothrix. Next base: position 1,293 of record CALMJN010000396.1, read on the forward strand.
TCCCACCCAGGTTTCTCTGATCCAGAGTGATGCTGGCATATCCCATATCGGCCAGGCGTCTGGCCAGGCCCTGCTCCGCCTCTTTAGTTACCGTAGCCCCGGGAAGGAGGACAATGCCGGGGATGTTTTGGCCCTCAATTTTTCCCTTGATTTCGGGACCTGGCATCCTGAGGATAGCTGCGATCTCTGCGCCCCGGCTTTCAAAACTCACCTCCGAGAAGCTGCTGTTTTCCTCAAGCTTTCCGGGAGTGATAGTGTAAGCCGGAAGAGTAATCCCGTACTCCAGCAAGCCCGCTTCTGATACGGAATAGTCCCTGCTCAGAGAGGAGGGTGCTCCTGCCGAGAGAAAATGCCATCCTATGAGCAGAGCGGCGAAGCATGTCGCCAGCATCAATGCCGCGGCCTTCTTTCGATCCATTTTCGGAGATGGATCCCTTCAAATGGAGGGCTTCCACTCGTCGCTGGTCAATCTGGTCAGGGTTCCATTCTCATTTAATTCGTAGCCTTCAGGAATCTTTCCCCAGCTCCACAGGCCGGCTGTAGTCTGGTTGAACCGGCTCTCGTCCTGACTGCTTAGATTCTGATCAGTCAGATTCTCATCGCTCAGATTCACGACTGTGGCATTCTGACCGGACTGATTGGCTGGAATATCGGAAAGGCTGGCCAAAACGGCCATTCCCCTATCCTGGCTGATCACAATGGGCTCAAGCGAAATGCAAATGCCCGTCAGAGAAATTAAAGCAGAAAATAAAATTATAAACATTTTCATAACAAACCACCCTTTAGCTCTTTTCCTCCACGGCCTCCAGGGGCCAGCAACATAGTCATGCAATTGCCTCCAATTAGATGGCCCTTCCATATGCCCCTGCATATCCCCCAATAAATGCCTGGAGCCTGGCTCGCCGATGAGCTGGAGTTCAACCGTCCCACCAACTGAGATTCACCGGAGCCTGGCCAGGACTCAAGGATTTTATTTGTATAGCACCCGGCTTGCCGCTTCCACTCCCGCGCCGCAGGAGGCGATCTTGCCCTCCTGGGCCAGGATCAGCTCCAGGGTCTGGATGGTGCGCAGGATATCTCCGGAGGAGCACATGCCCATGGTGCCGATTCGGAAGATCTTGCCCTTGATCAGGTCCTGCCCGCCCGATACCACTACACCACGCTTCTTCATGCCCCCCCTAAGTTTGTCGTCGCTGACGCCCTGGGGCATCTTCATGGCGGTCACAGTATTGGAGTAGTGGGAGTGCTGGTTTACCTTGGGGAAGAGCTCTATTCCCAGGGCCTTGGCTGCGACCCGAACTGATTCTGCCTGCTGGGCGGTTCTGGCCCGGCGGGCGGCAAAGCCCTCCTCCTCGGCCATATGTAGAGCCTCCTGCAAAGCAAAGAAGAGAGAGACCGCGGGGGTGAATGGCGTCTGAGCCTGGCTCTTTCTGGCTGACTTGAGATGAGCCCTGAGGTCGGCATAATAGCTTCTGCTCTGGGAGAGAAAGCGCTCCTCGGCTCTCTTTGAGACGGCGACCACAGCCAGGCCGGGGGGCACGGCCAGGGCCTTCTGAGAGCCGGTTATGGCTATGTCTATTCCCCACTCATCGGTCTGAAAGTCGTTGCCGCCTATGGAGGATATTCCATCTACGATGAAGAGGGCGTCATGCTTCCTGGCAATCTCTCCCACCTCTTTGGCCGGATTGGTCAGGCCCACAGATGTCTCATTATGGACCATGGCCACAGCTTTGGCTCCATCCTCCACTGCCGCTTCCACTTTGTCCAGGTCGAAGGGGGTGCCCCAATCGAACTTCACCGGGATAGCCCGGCCATACCTCTCGCCGATCTCGGTGAACCTCTCCCCGAACTTTCCGTTGGATATGGTCACAATCTTATCATCATGGCCTATGGTGCTGGCCACGGCTGCATCCATGCCCACTGTGCCGCTGCCGGTCATTACTACCACATCGTTTGCCGTCTCAAAAAACGGCTTCAAAAGAGCACAGCAGTCGCTGTAAATAGCACTGAAATCGCCGCTCCGGTGGCTGATCATTGGCCGGGACATGGCCCGCAAGACTCGAGGCGCGACCTTGACCGGTCCCGGAATCATGAGCAATGTATCCTCAATATCCATGAGATCCCTTCTTCTTTCTGCTGCCTTAGGTTTCAGGCAGCCTATATAAAACTAGCTTTTATACGCTGCGCCGTGGCCCAGCTGTGTCTGGCGCAGCTCGGAAGGTCCCGGTTCTCTCTCACCCACCGGCTTAAAAAATCCAGAGTTGTCTGGTCGTGAGGGTAACCGCTTCCGATCTTGCAGTTCATGGCCGCCTCAAGCTCTTTCATGGAGGCGTCCCGGCTAACTTTGGCCAGTATAGAAGCGGCTGATACTATGGTGTGGTGCTGGTCTGCCTTGTGCTCAGCCTGAACCACCATCCCTGTTTTGCTGGCGGCCTTGACCCGGTCTGCGAACCTTTTCGCGTCCACGTCAGCGGCATCGAGCATGGCCAGATCGGCATGCAGCCTGGAAAGGACCTGAGAGAAGCTCCTGACCATGATCTCGTTCATGGTCATGACGGCGCGAAGCTCGTCGATCACCTGGGGTTTGACTTCCAGAATATATTGGTCAGAGGCGATGGCACTGATCTTTCTGGCCAGGCTCTCCCTCTTTGCTGGCGAGAGCTGCTTGGAGTCTTTGACCCCCCATCCGGCCAGGTCAAAGAGCCTATCCTCCTCCACGACCAGGCCGGCCACGAACATGGAGCCGACAACCGGGCCATTGCCCGCCTCATCTGCGCCGAGGAGCAACATAA
>CALMJN010000397.1 GCA_937864385.1 uncultured Methanosarcinales archaeon
GATGTGGAGACTCATGTTAGCTAAACAATTTTTAGGGGCAAGCGACATATGGCGTCATTTGAAATCAAATCGACATTCAGATCCCCATGTGGTTTCCTTTTGTGCCCGGAGGAGAGGCCATCGTACTCTGGCTAGGGCGGACCGGGCCCTGAGCTGAATGACCACCTACTCTCGCTGCGCCGGATGCCGGATTGGCGAGGCCGCCCAAAAAGAGAAGCAAAGAGCAATCTTGATGAGAGCAGCGGGCTCTACCGGGAGGAGCATATCCGAAGGATGAGATGGACAAAGTTGCTGGACCCTTCGGGATTTTGCATCACCATGGGACTTGAAGCTGCTGCTGACCCTCACCTTCAAAGTGCACCATAGCGAGCTAAATCCCCCTGCCCTTCTCCCAGCAGTGGAGAGCCAGGCTCTCGGGAATGCTGGCCCGGTCGAAGGATATCATCTCCCCTGCCCGGATATCCTCTTCGAGCCTCGCGTTTTGCAGAAGGCCGATGGGAATATGATCTGGTTGATCGGCAATGTTCACCGCCTCACCTCGCATGTCAAAGCTGCCTATGGCCTTCTTTATCACATATCCGGCAGGCAGGTCCCTCTTGGCTACTCCTGCCACGCTTATCCGTGGCCGGAGGGAGTTATTGATGAGAACCCTTCCACCACCAATAACCCGGTCAATGGTCTTCATCGCCTCGAAGTGGCAGAGATGATAGTTGCGCACAAATGTGTAGTAGGGCCCCTCTCCCATCTTGTAGTATCGCAAATAGACCTTGTGGCAGGGATCGCACTCGGCGGTGACGAAGACGCCGGGAGGAATCTTCGCCGACAAGAGATAATCTGAGACCGGCCTGCCCAATGCCTTGGCCTTCTTTGCCAGCTCAATGCCCCCTGCCTCCACGCTGTCCCTGGCCAGACCGCACAATCCCGGCTTTATGATGGCTGCTCCCAGGCCATTGGCCACCAATGCCTGCTCGATCTGAACCTTGGTCCCATCGGTGAAGGAGGTGATATTCTCAATGCTGTTTCCCGATTTCCCGGCCCAGAACCTCATCTCCTCCAATGTGGGATTGTGATTGAGGAAGTTCTTCAAATTGCCATAGACCAGAGGAGAGAGGCCCATCTGCAGAACCTCCTCCCGCAATGCGGCGAGGCATCCTGGCTGATCTCCCTCCGCCTCGGTTATGAAGCCCTTTCCGGCCAGATAAGAGCCTGTGGTGATCTGCAGCTCAGCATTCATAGTAACTACAGGGATGCGCCTCTCCAGAGCCATCTCCAGGACGGCGGTAGAGTTGCAGATATCTCCGCTGGCCTCCACAATCAGATCTGCTCCCTCCAGCAGATCCTCGGGAGAGTTGGTCAGAAGATCGCGCCTGGGAAAATCCTGACGCTCTTCTAAGCGCGATCTGGTCAGGACCCTATGAAGCTGCAGGTCGTCCCTCTGCTCGATGAGCATTACCAGGCCCTTGGATATGAATCCTGAGCCGACCAGGGCGATCCTTCTTTTCTCTATGTCTTGGCTATCTGTAAGGCTTTGGGGCATCAATATCTCCGGTTGTCTTGGAGATGGCTCTACCTGCTTAATTAAATAGCTTCGCAGAATGCAGAAAGCAGTCCTCTCTTATTGGCCGGACCCAAGGCCAAGAGGGCTCCAGGATCTGCCTGCTTTTTGGCCGGAGATGCCGCATTATCTTATTCCGCCAGGCTCTACCGATCTAAATCTAAAAATACATCATCCTGGGCTTATCTTGCCTCTGGCTCCTCTGGCTATTAAAAATCCCTGCCCATCCGGCCATCAACTCGGCTTGATATGGATTTTAGGCTTGGCCTCGGCGTGCTGCCCCGTCCAGTCGGCCTTTTTCTTGGAAAGTCGGGAAACAGCTCCTTCCTGGAGGCCGTAGCGTAGCTCTTTAACCTCGGAGACTATCTCCCGCCTGGCAGCATCGATCTTATAGGCAATCTTTTCCTGGCCGGCCACGATCTGATCCAGCTTGCCTTCCATGCTATCAAGCTTGCCCTCAAGGCTGCATAAGCGGAAATTGGTCTCCTTGAATCCGTCCTTGACTATCACAATCAGCTCTTTTAAAAAGACGGTGGCAGTATCCAGGCGGGAGTCCGTCTCCCTCTCGCCGCTGATCTTATAAAATCCATCCCAGGCTCCTTTGGGCGGGCTGAGGTGCACCTGGATATCATCTACCCTGATGAGAGGGTCCTCCATGCGTATGGCCCGGCAGAACCTCTCCAGGTCGGCTCTATCGCCTTCCGCCAGCACATAGACCCGGCCGTCCTCCAGGTTCCTGACGCAGCCCTTGAGATCAAGGGTTCTGGCCATGGTCACCACACGAGACCGGTAGCCCACATGCTGAACCTTGCCCGATACAATAGCCCTTAGCTGGAGCATCCTTGCTCTCTTGAGATTTTATTTTATTTATATCATGCGGAGATAGATCGAAACCCCCAGCAGAATGGTGGGCAGGCCCACAATAAGCCAGACTATGCGGCTGCTATCGAATATCTTCTTGCCGTCCAGCGGCCCGAAGGGCAAAAGGTTGAAGGCGGCCAGGGTGATGTTGATCATCAGGCCGAAGCTGGCCGCCCGGCCAATTATAGCCCCCTGAGAGCTCAGAAGCAGGAGGATAAAGAACGCCGCCGAGAGGAGGATATTGGTCAAGGGCCCGGCCAGGGATATCCAGAGGGATTCGTTTTTAAGCTGCGCCGCCAGTTCCGCCCGGCCATAGGGATCCCGGCCGTAGAACTCTTCCGGCAGCCTGGGCCTGCTGATCATCACCGCTCCCGGGGCGGCAAATATGAATCCGGCAAAGGATAAGACCACGGCCAAGAAGAGGCCGGTCATATTGGCCCGGTACTCTGCCAGGTAGCCGAAGTGCAGGGCTGTGAACTTATGGGCCATCTCATGCAGAATAAATCCGGTTCCCACCCCCAGGGCGATGATGAGAATCATCTCCAGGCCGGGAATGCTCCTTCCCCCGATCAAAACGGAGAAGGCAACCACCAGGGCGGCCAGAGATAAAAGAAGATCCTTCAGCTCTCTGGGGCTGATGTAGCCTGCTATGCTCATGCCATAGGCTCAGCGGCCTGACTATATCTCTTTGTTGATGAGCGATATGATTCAGGCTAAGGCTAACCTGAACCCGTCGCCCTCTTCTTCCGCCTTAAAAATGCCTCGTATCCTTTCCGGGAGAGCATATCCGCCTCCTGGTTCTCCTCCCGCGGCACCCAGGAGAAGCTGACATCTTTGCCCTGCAGGAGGCTTTTGATCTCAGGAACATACTTTTTGGAGGTGGCGGAGGAGACCCGATACTGCCCTTTCATCTGCTTGATAACCAGCTCTGAGTCGCCCTTGATCACTATTTTCCCCTCGATCCCCTCATCGACCAGCCATCTGGCCGCAGCCAGGAGGGCCTCGTACTCCGCCACATTGTTGGTCATGCCCCGCCCCTCGCCCACCGCCCCGAAGCCCTGCCAGATGGGCTTCTCATCCCTGTAGATAGCATATCCGTAAGCGGCTACGCCGCCTGGGTTCTTGGGGTAGCACAGGCCGTCAAAGTAAACTGTGATCATGATATCTTCCTCTACTTTGGGATAGCATCACTATATAGCTGCATCTTAATCTGCTCAGATCCAATCGTGGCTCGATGCATTTGGGCTCGATGCATTTATAGCCGACCTGCGAATAAGCCTTGATTCAATAGCAGAAGCCGGGTGGCAAGTGAGGTATATTAAATCATGAGGGTTGCAGTGATTGGTGGGGGCATAGCCGGTGCAGAGCTGATCAGAGTGGCCTCGCCCTGTCCCCTGGATTTTGTTTTGATTGAGCCGAAAAAGCAGGTGGAGATGCAGGCTCTGTACCCGGAGTACCTGGGGGGCATAGCCCGTCTGCAGGATCTGGCTGCTCCCCTAAAGCCCTTCTGCGAAAAAGTGGGAGCCACCCACATTCAGGAGAAAGCGCTTTCCATAGAGGGCAGCAGCGTGATCTGTGAGAAAAGCCGGGTGGACTTCGACTACTGCGTAGTGGCCACGGGCGCGGCTCAGAATTACTTCGGCATCCAGGGCGTCGAAAACACCTTCTCCATCAACACATTGGAGGAGACCAAGAGGGCCCGCCGCTTTGTGGAGGATAACTATCCGGAGCGGATAATGATCATGGGCTCTGGGCTGACCGGCGTGGAGTCTGCCTCCATTTTGGCGGAGAGCCTGGATGCCAGCATCTACATCATCGAGGCCAAGGACAGAGTCCTGCCCCAGTTCTCTCCTCAGACATCGGCTCTGGTGGAAAAGGCCCTCTCCAAGAAGGGGGTGAACATCCTCACCTCCACCCAGGTGGCAGAGGTCAAGAAGGACTGCATTATGTTCACTGACAACACCTGTCTGGACTGCGACATGGCCATCTGGACGGCAGGCATCAAGCCGTCTGAATTCATCCAGAAGCTGGACCTGCCCAAGAAGAACGGCTGGATACTGGTCGACCCCCACCTCAATGCCAAAGGCAACATCTTTTGCATTGGAGACTGCGCCTGGGTGGAGATCGACGGCCGTCTCGCCACCAAGACCGGCCTGGAGGCGGAGCGGCAGGCCAAGTACCTGGCCCGGCACTTCAGAAACATGATAAAGGGCCGGCCCTTCGAGAAGTACTCGGTGCGGGCCAGCACGGACAGCCAGGTGGCGCTCATTTCCCTGGGTGCGGACTGCGCCGTGGGCGTGGTGGGAAAGACCTGCATCGGCGTGCCGACAAGGCTGATCTACTCGCTGAAGAGCTGGATTGACAAGTCATTTATAAAAAGATTTAAATAAGGATTTTGGGGGTACCCGCGCATTGATGGCACGAATTGCAGCTGGATGCTCTCTGATTAGCTGTCATCATCCCGGCAGATCAGCAGAAAAGGTGAGGGATTTGAGTCCATTCGCGTCAAAGGCGATGCTGTCATTGCCAAGATCAAGGAAATCTTGCACGAGGGCAACGTCCGCCGCATCACGATTAAGAACGAGGAAGGCAACACGCTGATCGAGATCCCGCTGACCATTGGCGTGGTTGGCCTCTTGTTGCTTCCGGTCTGGGCTGCCATCGGGGCTATCGCTGCCCTGGCGGCTAATCTGACCATCGTGGTGGAGAAGATCGAGCCGGTCCCTGACGCCTCAGCCGATCCAGAAGAGAATTCCCGGTCCACAGAGTAGGCTGCGGAATCCACGGGGCGGCTTGACTCTCACGGCAACTTTCCGCTTCAACGGCGCGCTGGGCGATTTCCTCTCGTCCGAGCAGTGTAACGCGGCCATCGCCTGCAACTTCAGGCGCGACAGGAGGTAGTCATACCGCGTTTTGGCAAGGTCACGACGCGAGACATAAAGCAGAC
>CALMJN010000398.1 GCA_937864385.1 uncultured Methanosarcinales archaeon
CAGAAAGCCAGGGCTTATCTGGCCGAGAGGATTTTCGAGCTCTGATCCACCTCCTGTAATTTTTGCTTCTCGGTGCCACAGAAAGCGCAGATTGATTTATGTCTTTGAGCCTTTTCGCATCGCCTGGGAAACGGCTCAAAACTGAAAGGATGTTGTCTATTGAACGAAATGAAAAACGACTTGTTAGAGGATTCAAGGAAGACCTGGCCAGAGAAGTTCGCTTCGGATGAAGAGATATTCAGCCATATCCATGCTGGGGATAAGATTTTCATAGGCACGGGCTGCGGCGAGCCTCAACACTTGGTCCAGGCTCTGGTGAATTTCGTCGGCGCCAATCCCAAAGCATTTTCCGGAATCGAGATCATACACGTATGGACCCTTGGAACAGCACCTTATCTGGATGATAAATTCCGTGATAACTTCCGGATCGATTCGTTCTTCATAAGCGAAGGCACCAGAAATGCGATCAACAGAGGTGCAGCAGACTACACGCCCATATCTCTTTCTGCTGCTCCCGGCCTTATCCGAAGAGAGATAATTCCAATAGACGTGGCATTAATCCAGACATCTCTTCCAGATAAGCACGGGTACATGAGCCTGGGAATAAGCGTAGATATCGTTAAGGCTGCCACCCAGAAGGCTTTGATGATCGTTGCTCAGATAAACGCCCACATGCCGCGCACTCAGGGCGATGGCTTCATAAATATAAAAGATATAGATTTCATTGTTCCTTATGATGAACCTCTGCTGGAGTATACGGTTGAAGATCCTGGAGACATCATCAAGGCTATAGGCAAGCATGTGGCCCGGATCATCGAAGATGAATCTACGCTGCAGGTTGGATATGGGATCATACCCAATGCAGTGGTATCATACCTGGGCGAGAAAAAGCATCTTGGGGTACATACCGAGCTCTTGAGCGACGGCATCATTGATTTGATGCAAAAAGGCGTGGTTGATAATAGCAAGAAATCCATCGATATGGGAAAGAGCGTCGCCTCCTATTGCATGGGCAAGAGAGAGACCTACGAGTTCCTGGATGAAAATCCAACCGTTTCATTTAAAACCATAGATTATGTTAATAATCCGCTCATTATTGCCAAGAATAAATTGATGACCGCAATTAATAGCGCGATGGAGATTGATCTAACCGGTCAGGCTACTGCAGAATCAATTGCCGGGAAATTCTACTTCGGCATCGGAGGCCAGGCTGACTTCATGAGAGGTGCGGCGCTTGCACCGGGCGGCAAGAGCATCCTGGCCCTTCCCTCAACCGCCATCAACGACACCGTTTCCAGGATCGTGCCTTCCCTCCAGGAGGGAACTGGAGTAACCTTCACCAGAGGGGATGTGCACTATGTCGTAACAGAGTACGGCATAGCCTATCTCCACGGCAAGAATATCAGGGAACGCGCCATGGACCTTATTGCTATCGCCCATCCCAAGTTCAGGCCGTGGCTCATTGATGAGGCTCGCAAGCTCTTATTCATCTACAAAGATCAGGCATTCATATCTGGTCCTAATGGGATATACCCGGAGGGATTAGAGACATTGAAGACAACCAGGAGCGGTCTGCACCTTCTGCTCAGGCCGGTAAAGATGGGAGATGAGCCCTTGATGAAGGACTTTTTCTACGCTCTTTCCAATGACAGCATGTACCGCAGGTTCATGTCTGCCAGGATGGACATGCCCCATGAGCGGCTCCAGGATTTCGTCGTTATCGACTACACGAGAAAGATGGAGATCCTGGCCGTGCTCGGCGAGGAGGACAAGGAGGAAATCGTCGGGCTCGGCCAGTACGAGATCGAGAAGGACACCCACATGGCGGAAGTCGCCTTCGCCGTGAGCGACAAGCACCAGAGCAAGGGAATCGGCCAGGAACTCCTCCGATATCTCACGTATCTTGCCAGGAGGCAGGGACTTCTCGGTTTTACGGCGGAGGTGCTGCTCGAGAACCGGCCGATGCTCCACGTCTTCGAAAAGATGGGCTTCGACATGGAAAAACGCGTCGGGTCGGGGGTGTACGAACTCAAGATGATGTTCAGGGTCTAGCGGGTGTTTGATCGGAAAGGTTTTGGATGGTTTTTCCCGAGCCCAGGGCCGGGCGTCCTTCACGAAAAGAGAAGCGTGGATAGGTTCAAGAGCAGATGCACGCTTCCATCTTCGCCGAACTTCCTGACTTCGTAGCTTCCTACCTTCTATCTTTACCCCTCCGGCGGATGCTCCGCCCCGGCTGAGGGGGACACTGCGGGCGACGGGACAGCGGGCGCCCCGGCAGGGCCATTGGGGGGGGCGGCTCTCCCCGCGCGGTCCATCTCTTTCAGGCGGACACCGCTGATGAACCGGGAGCTGAAATAGGCCGAATCGATCTTGTCGACCTTCCCCGCCCGGTTTCTCGAGGACAGGTGGAAGAACTCGTTTCCGCCAAGGAAGATCCCCACGTGGATGCGGTACTTCCTCGTCTGGAAGAAGACAAGGTCGCCCGTGTCCAGGCTGTCCCGCCCCACGCGGGTGCCGCACTGCAGCTGCTCCCGGGCCGTCCGGGGCAGATCGACGCTGAAGATGCCGTAGACCTTCCGGGTAAAGGCCGAACAGTCGATCCCGCGAATCGAGTTGCCGCCGAGCTTGTAGGGAACGCCCTCGTAGGATTTCACCATCTTCACGAAAAGCTCCCGTTCCGTCGGGTCTTGCCACCGGGACAGCGCCCCCGGGGCTTTCGCTTTGGGCCTCTCCCGGTCCTCGCCCAGCGGGATCAGTTCCTCCATTTCGATGGAGCCCGCCTCCTCGAGATCCTCCTCGTCCTCCGCCGCCCCGGCGGCAGGCGTTGCCAGGACAAGGCGCTGCCCGGCCTTCAGTTTCGAGGTTTTCAGCCCGTTCCGTTTCCTGAGCTCGGAAACGGATACCCCCGTCATTTCCGCCACCCCCGCCAGTGTCTCGCCTTTCTTGACGACGTGCACCGATTCATCCCGGCCGTTTTTTTTCTTCACCGTCGATTCGGCGGGCTTCTTTAGCGCCTTCCCCGCGGGGATGACGAGAGCCTGGTTCAACTTCAGGGCATCACCGGTCAGGCCGTTGGCATCGCGAATG
>CALMJN010000399.1 GCA_937864385.1 uncultured Methanosarcinales archaeon
ATGGAAATTATACCCTGATCTGGAACGATATTGGACCTTTGACCCCTGGTCAGAAGAAGACCCTGACGATGGTAGCCCACATCAACGGCGATTACTTTGGCGAGCTGTCCAATACCGTTGTCGCTACAGGAAAGCCTCCCGTGGGAGGAAACCTGACTGAGGTCAACTACACGGAGATCATAGCATTGGAGCCGAGGATCACCCTGAACAAGACCGTCCTACCGGCGGAGGGGGCGCCCAGCACAAATGTCACATTCACCATAAACGTCACCAACACCGGCGATGTTACTCTCAATCCGGTGACAATGGTGGACTACATCCCCTATGGCCTTGACAACATCACCACTAACGGCAGCGTGGTCGGGAACACCATAAGCTGGTCGAACTTCGGGCCCATGCCTGTGGGCTCGTCGCTGGAGTTTTATGTCCAGGCCCACATCAACGGCTCCCGGCTGGGAACTCTGACCAACATCGCCAATGTCACCGGAAAGTCGCCTACAGGATTGAACTACTCCTTCCAGGATACCGCCGATGTCCTGGCCCGAAAGGCGGCGGTCCAGATCAACAAGACCGCCAGCCCCAAGGAGGCTGTCTTGATGCAGAACGTAACCTTCACCATCAATGTGACCAACACCGGCAATATCACGCTGAACCCGGTAAAAGTGGTCGATCTCCTGCCCCTGGGACTCTCCTATGCCAGCGATGACCGGAGCGGCATTCACGCCTCAGGCACAGTGACCTGGGCCAATGTGGGACCGCTTGCTCCCGGAGCCTCCACCTACATAATCATGGACACATATGTGGACGGAAGTGCTGCCGGAGTCCTGGAGGACTTTGTTAATGTTACGGCAAAGCCCACATACGGCAGCAATGTCACCGCCCAGGATAATGAGAGCATCACTGCCTATCTGAAGGCGGACTTTGTTGTGACCAAAACCGCGCTCAACGAGTCGGTGGAGCCGGGGGAAAATGCCGTATTCATCATCAATGTCACCAATACGGGAGATGTTTCTCTGCCCACGGTGAAGGTGGTGGATGTGCTGCCCCTGGGCCTCACTTATGTCTCGGACAACAGCACCCCGCCCGCCACTGTGTCCGGGCAGCTGGTGACCTGGAACAATGTGGGCCCCCTGGCGGCAGGAGCCTCCAAATTCATAGAGCTTGTCGCGAAGGTGGTGCTCTGAGGAGGGAACTGCTCTTCCCCCTCCATATTTTTTCCCCCATTGCCTCACCAAAGGCAAATCGCTTTTTAGCATAACATTCAAAATATTAATTTTATAAAAACTTGCTCCGACTCACAATTACTATAAGGTATAATTAATTAAGTTAAGCTATGAAAAGAAAAAAATAGGTGCATTATTCATTCTTTCTTGAAATTTATGTTTTTAGAGTAAAGTTTATTAATTAGTAGATAGAAACTTCGGCTAATAAAAATAATTAGGGTGAATGCTATGGCATCAGCAACGAAGAGACTAAGATTGGGTGGAATGGCCGTTCTGGCTTTTTTAGTGGCGATGGTTTTCGCCGCCCAGGCCGCCTATCCCCCGGAAATTAACCTCAGCGTGGCTAAATCAGCCCCGGCAGAGGTCAATCCTGGAGAGATATTCAATTACGTCATAACTGTGACCAACCCCAGTACCAGCGCTGCGCCGGAGGTTGTGGTTACGGATAAGCTGCCCTATGAGGTCACCAATGGGACAATTGTTGTGGACCCCCTTCTGGGAACGGTCAATATCAGCAAAACCGGCGATCTGATCTATTTCCGCTTTGATGAGATCCCCGCCGGTGCAACGGGAACCATAACCATCCCCGTGACCGCCCCCACCGAGGCGCCAACCACGCTCTACAACATAGTCAACCTCAGATACGGCAACGATCCAGACACCAGCGACAACAGCATGACCATCTCTACATATGTGGTCCAGGTGGGATACAACCAGACCGAGGCTGCATTCAGCTTCGAGGATCTGCTGCATAACCAGACCCAGCTTCTCTTCCAGTTCGAGGATCTGCTTCATACCATTCCTGCCACTCCCGCGGAGAACTACACCTTCCTGGTAAGCTTCGAGCAGCTACTGCGCACTCAGGCAGCACTCACCAGCAGCTTCGAGGATCTGCTGACCAACGAGAGCCAGACCGGCTGGGACACCGATTACACCGAGGAGAACCGCACTGCACTGCTCTGGAGCTATGAGCAGATGCTCTACGAGGAAGCCTTCCTCTTTGCTTCATTCAATGTGATGATCAACGACAGCTGGATGGATTTCTGCACCTACACGGCTGACGGTCATACCCAGGACGCCCAGACTGAGCTCTTAGCCAGCTTCGAGGATCTGCTCCACAGGCAGAATCGTCTCTACAAGAGCTTCGACCTGCTGCTCAACAAGATCAACACCACCGACAGCGACGAGATGGTCGACTTCCTGGCCGCATACGAGAACCTGCTCAGGATTGAGGCCAATCTGTACATGAGCTTCTACAACCTGCTCAATATGAAGTACGAGAACAATCCCTGCGCTCCAGTAGTTCCCGTCGACACTGACGGAGACGGAGTACCGGATGCCAGCGACAACTGCCCATCAGTCGCCAATCCAGATCAAGCGGATGGGGACGCAGATGGCGTAGGCGATCTATGCGACAACTGTCCGACGACCTTTAACCCAGATCAGGCAGACGCAGACCTGGACGGCATAGGCGACGCATGCGATACATAGATCCAAGACGGTAATTGTGCTCTGTGGCGGTGAAAATCCGCTTGACATAGAGATTTGATAAATCGACCATCCTCCAAAGGGATGGCAGTAAGGTCGGGCTCTTGGTTACCAA
>CALMJN010000400.1 GCA_937864385.1 uncultured Methanosarcinales archaeon
AGCGGATGCACTCTTTGCCTTAGGCCGATACGAGGAGGCTATACAGGCTTATGATGAGGCGATAAAGCTCAATTCCTCCGAACCGCTTTCATGGAAGGGCAAAGCCGATGCACTCTTTGCCTTAGGCCGATATGATGAGGCGGCCAAAGCCTATGATGAAGCTATCAAGATTGATCCAGCATCAGCTACTGCCCTGGAAGGCAAAGCAAGAGCCCTTGAGGCCCTGGGCAAACTTGACTCTGCTGTCAAATCAATTGGCCAGCCGTCTGGCGGAGCAGCAGAAGGCATTTCAAGCAGCCCATCCCAGGCGGGAATCATCGGCACAATCTATAGCGGTGCCAGTGTTCCAAAAAAGGATAAATTCGTGTGCAATCTGATGTCCGCCTGCGGCATGTATCCCCTTGGATTAGGCAACAACGGAGATGGTGCAACAGCCAACCTGGCAGCATTCAGCTTTGGCAAAGTTGGCAGTGGGTGATCATGAGTTCAGGCTGAAGGCAGCAGAAGGATAGATCGAAGAAGATGGAAGAGATGCGAAGGGATATAGAGATGCGGGCCGAACCCTTCGGTCTCTTAATTGAAAGGGCACTAATGCGCCTGAAGCTGGCTGCTATCGCCCCTGATCATGTCTCTTCCGGCAGAAAAATGCTTCCGGGCAGGGGAGAGCATAGATCCAACAGAGTGATGAAATGAACAGAATGATCAAGTGGAGTGATGGAAGAAGCTGTTCATGAGAATTCTTGTAATTCTGGCCCACCCCCAGCCGGGCAGTTTCAACCATGCCATAGCCAGTGCTGCAATAGCTGCTCTGGAGGCAGGCGGCTATGAGGTCGTCTTTCATGACCTTTATGCGGAAAGATTTGATCCCCTTTTGAGTAGCGAGGAGATCCCCAAGGGAGCTGAGATCGATGAGGCTCTTGCCAGGCACTGTCGGGATCTGGCCGAGGCGGAGGGGATCATAGTGGTTCATCCCAACTGGTGGGGCATGCCCCCGGCCATTCTCAAGGGCTGGGTGGACCGGGTGGTGCGGCCGGGCCTGGCATATGAGTTCCTGGAAGGAGACAGCGGACAAGGCGTGCCCCGTGGACTGCTCAGGGCCAGAAAGGCCCTGGTCTTCAATACCACCAACACCGGGGCAAAGAGGGAGCAGGAGGCCTTCGGCGATCCACTCCAGACCCTGTGGAAAAACTGCATCTTCGGCCTCTGCGGGGTAAAGGATTTCAGCCGCAAGAGCTACGGGGTGGTGGTGACCAGCACAGAGGCAGAGCGAAGATCATGGCTCGACGATGTAAGGCAGGGGGTCAGGGAATGCTTTCCCGGATATCCTGAGGAGGATATCTGATCTCAGGCTATTCCAAGGCCGGTTGTGGCGCCGCTCTATCTAATTTTGACCGACAGCTATTTAATGCCTTGAAGCTCCTGTCAGAGTGCTTCATTTGCATCATTCGGAAAGAAGTTGAGATGTTTTTGTGGCACTGCCGGTTGCAGAAGCACTTTAATAAAGGCTATTCTGTTGGGCGGAGTGAATACGATATCTGATCATCTCTTTCAGATCCGTTCCATGAAACTTCAGCTCTTAGAAGCATCACTATCAAAATCATCACGAGGTTAAATGTCATTTCAAAGTCTAAATATCATAGACCCGCTTTCACGGGCCATAGCTAAAGAAGGATACACCACCCCCACTCCAATTCAGATGCAGGCCATACCTTATCTGCTGCAGGGAAAGGATCTGATGGGAATCGCCCAGACCGGAACGGGCAAGACTGCCGCATTCGTGCTGCCCATACTGCAGAGGATGGCGGCTGAGATCAAGATCGCTATGCCGGGATCGCCCCGCGTTCTGGTGCTGGCCCCGACCAGGGAGCTGGCGGCCCAGATCGATCATAGCTTTGCCACCTACGGCCAGTTTCTCCGCTTCAAGCACACCGCCATATTCGGAGGCGTCAGCCAGGTGCCCCAGGTCAGGATTCTCTCCCGGGGAGTGGACATACTGGTAGCCACGCCGGGAAGGCTGCTGGATCTGATGAATCAGGGGATTATCAAGCTCAAGAGCGTGGAGTACTTCGTCCTGGATGAGATGGACCGGATGCTGGACATGGGCTTCGTCAAGGATATGAGAAAGATCGTATCCGCCCTGCCCCAAAAGCGCCAGTCTCTGTTCTTCTCCGCCACGCCAAACCGGCAGACGGACGAGTTTGCCTGCAAGCTGCTGGACAATGCCGTTAGGGTAGATGCGGGGCCGCAGGAGAGCGCTGTGGATCGGATAGATCAGAGCATCTTCTTTGTGGATCAGGTCAACAAAGATCAACTGCTTCTGGATCTATTCCGGAAGAGCGATATGAGCCGGGTCCTGGTCTTCACCCGCACCAAGCACCGGGCAGACAAGGTTGCTCTCAAGCTGGGCAAGAGCAAGATCAGGGCTGCCGCCATTCACGGCAATAAGTCCCAGGTGCAGCGCACCAGAGCCATGCAGGATTTCAAATCGGGACGCATCCAGGTTCTGGTGGCCACGGATATTGCGGCGCGGGGCATTGATGTAGATGATATATCCCATATCATAAATTACGATCTGCCCAATGAGCCGGAGAACTATGTTCATCGCATCGGTCGCACCGCACGGGCGGGAGCGAGAGGAGTGGCTTATTCCTTCTGTGAGGCGGATGAGAGAGACTACCTCCGGGGCATAGAGAGGTTTGCCAGGATCAAGATTGGATCGGCAGAGCATCAATATCATTCCGAGAGGGCAAAGAATGCCACGGGAGCTGCCGCCAGGCCCCCTGCCCCCCCTAGATCTAGAGCGGTGCTGAGAAATGCCCGGCCAAGCAAGCCCGGACCGCATCCAATCCACACGGTGAGAAGGGCGAGCTGACCGGGTCAGTCCGCCTGGCGAAAAGCGAGGAGCTGGCGGGCAGCGATGTGCAGGGAGCTGCTTGGCTTATTGGATGCCGAAGGACGAGAATGATGGCTCGCCTCGGTATCTGAGGCCAGAGTCTGGCTCTCTTAGTCCTGATGCTACCTCTGTCCCAAGGAGCATTTCTTGAAGTTCAAATCCATGAAGATCAAATTAACACCCTCAGGAAATCCGGGCCTCGACGTCGCGCAGGATTTCCATGAACGCCAAGGCTGCAGGTGAGGGCGTCCGGTTCGCCAATCTGATGATGCCGTAGTTCGTCTTCAGCCACGGCAGCTCGAGCGGCAGCACCGCGAGTTCGCCGCGCGCCACCGAGTCCTGGATCTGGCCCGGCACGGCACCGCCGATCGCGTCGCTATCCATGACGATCCGTCGCGCCAATGCGAAGGTATCGACGCGAATCTCCGGTGCCGTGACCCCGGTCGGCAGGTCCGCTCGCAGTCCCATCCTGTTCCTGGCGGCCAGCCCCGCCAGCTGCGGCGGGAGCGCGGTTCCGACCAGAGGGAACCTCCGCAGCTCTTCGAGCGTCAGCTCCGCAGATCCGACCAGCGGATGATCCGCCCTGCAGAAGAAGCTCAGCTTGTGCGCCGGCAGGGATTCGACGAACAGACGATCGTCGTGTTTCGCGACCCCGGTGTCGGCGATCGCCAGCTCGAGCTCGCCCGACGCGACCCGCCGGATCAAGTCAGACCAGTCACCAACCGACAGGTCGACCATCAGCGCGGGGTAGCGTCTCACCAAGCCTCCGATGGCGGTGCCAACAGAGAGATCGGCCGGATAAGGACCGGCGCCGATCCGCAGCAGCCCGACCTCGAGGCCGAGCATCTGCCTCAGATCCTGCTCGATGTCGCGTGCCTGGTTGACCAGCAGCCGCGCGCGCTCGATCAACCGCTCGCCGACCGGGGTCGGCTCCACACGCGCGCGATTGCGGTCGAACAGCCGGGCACCGATGGATTTCTCCAGCACCTG
>CALMJN010000401.1 GCA_937864385.1 uncultured Methanosarcinales archaeon
AAGGCCGTAAGAGGCCTGGAAGAGGGGGAGGGCGTAGGGCATGAATTCAAAAGAGGACGAGGAGATGAAGAGATGACCTTGAGGCTGCGCATTGCCACATTTAATCTTATGACCCTGGACGATCGGCGAGAGCTGCGTCCAAGCCTGGAGGAGCGCATACCGATCCTGCGCCCCCAATTGGTTCGTCTGGATGCGGACATCTTATGCCTGCAGGAGGTTTACGGCCAGCATGAGCGGGGCAAAAAGATTCGCCTCACTGCCCTGAGCCGCCTCCTGGAAAACACCCCCTACGAGGGATACAGAAGGGTCACAACCATAGATCCGGGGACAAGAGAGGTCTCGGAGCGCCACAACCTGGTCATCCTCAGCCGATATGATATCTTGGAGCACGACCAGTATCTGCACGAGTATGCACCGGCGCCCTGCTACAAGAAGGTAACCGCCGTGCCTGAGGAGAGCGAAGCCATGCCCATAACCTGGCAGAGGCCCATTCTGCATGCCAAGGTAGGGCTTCCCAACGGCATGGTGGTGGATGTGATCAATCTGCATCTGAAGAGCCGCCGGCCTACCAATATCCAGGGACACAGACTCCCGGACAAGAGCTGGAAGACGGCCTCGGGATGGGCGGAGGGTGTTTTCATCTCCAGTATGAAGCGCATCGGCCAGGCCCTGGAGACCCGCATTCTCATCGGCAAACTCTTCGATGAGGATCCCTATTCCCTGATCGCAGTATGCGGGGATTTCAATGAGGAGCTGGATGAGGTATCCATAGAGGCCCTCCGGGGCGATGTGGAGAACACCGGCAATATGAATCTGGCCATGCGGGTCCTGGTGCCCACAGAGAGAAACGTCCCCGAGCCGGCCCGCTACTCCTTCCTTCACAACGGCAAGGGCAAGATGCTGGACCATATCCTGGTCTCCAGAACCATGCTGGCCTACTTCCGGGGCACCGAGGTGCACAATGAGCTATTGCACGACACCTCCATGGTCTTTCCGGAGAGAATCTTCTATCCCGAGTCGGACCATGCCCCGGTCATTGCCCACTTCGAGCTGCCGGAGAAAAGGATCAAGCGGCAGACTGAGGAGGGAGAGGGAGCGGGAATGCCGGTGTATCAGGACAGGGCGGTGCAAGAGGCAATAAAGCAGGCCTGATGAGAAGGGGCATTCCGGCTGCTTTAATCCAGATCCATTGCAGGTACATAGGTCAGATGATCATCGTTCATTGCCACTTCATGGGAAAATTATTTGTAATATCAATGATTATAAATTAATTGATTCAGATTCCAGGCTTAGAATTTAGGCCATGTTTCTAGGAGGAGTATTTGTGAATTTTAAGGAGATCTCCATAGGAGAGAAGATAACTGACAGCCTTTCGAAGAGAGAGAGAAAAGGCTATGTGGTCAGGGTTGAAGCCAATCGCAAGCTGACCATTGATCTGCGAGGACCGGCCAATCAGGACTTCGATCTCTATATCAAGCACAATGAAGAGGCATCAACTCTTAATTGGGACTATAAACGGGTGACGACCAAGGCAGATGAGATCATCACCATCGAACCCACCAGTTCAGGCTCTTATTATATCCTGGTTTATGCTTACAGAGGCTCCGGCCAGTTCAGTCTGTCCACCGAAGTTCCTACACAAGATGTGGAGATAGTACCCAGCCAGCAGATCAAAGGAATTCTGACTGCCAGCAAAGAGGCACTCTACTATCTCATAAAGACCAAAGAAGGGCAGAAGATCACCCTGGACTTGAACGGTCCATTAGATGCCGACTTCGATCTCTATGTCCGCTATGGCGAGAGGCCCACCAATATCAATTACGACTATAAGAGCTACAGCGGCAGCTCCAGAGAGAGCATAGTCATCGACAAGGCCAAAAGAGGCAGCTATTTCATTATGGTGTACTCATATCGGGGCAGCGGCGAGTTCACTTTATCCGCTTTGCCTTTGGAGGAAGCGGAGACTGTAGAGCTGATCATAACCAGCAAAGAAAAGCTCAAGACGAAATACGGTCAGGCAGAACTGGGCCAGATAGAGGCAAAAATCGCCGATTATATCAACGCCCTCGGGACAGCAGGCATAACCGCCAAGCTCGCCTATGTCGATGATGCCGCCACCCTATCCCCCTATGGATTAAGCCCGGTAGCCTCCGACAGCCCGGACCAGATCAAGGAGTTGATCGACAGCCTGGAGGGAAAGCTCAATCCCAGGCATATCCTGATCCTGGGAGGACACTCCATCATACCCTTTTTCAGCCTGACCAATCCGGCCGGTTTCGACGGAGACAGAATTGTTCACTCGGACAGCCCCTATGCCTCCCGGGATAGCGACTATCTTATTCCAGAAAGGTCCTTGGGCAGGCTCCCCGATGCCGGTGAGGGAGAACTGCCTTTCTTCCTGTCACTGCTCTCTGCAGCCGCTTCCCGGGTCAGAAGGGCGGATAAAGTCTCCTTCGGCATGACTGCCAATGTCTGGACTGATGCCTCACAGGCGGTCTATGTCCCCATAAAGAATGCCGGCGAGATTCTGGAACTCTCTCCTCCCGTGAGGCATGGGGATCTGCCCGTGGCACGGCTGAACAGGAAAGGCTACTTCTACTTCAATCTGCACGGAGGCGAGGACACCGCCAACTGGTACGGCCAGGAGGGAAGCTCCTACCCGGTGGCCTTCACTCCGGAGAACATCAAGGACGCCGAGGTGAGAAATGCAGTGGTCTGCTGCGAGGCCTGCTATGGAGCAAATATCGTGGACAAAGGAGTTGATGAGGCATTATCTCTCAAGTTCCTGGCTAAAGATGCCGCCTGCTTCGTGGGCTCGACCAAGATAGCCTACGGCCCCACCGAGCCGCCCAGCACTGAGGCCGACCTCCTGGTCCTGAAGTTCTTTGAGCGGATCAAGGAAGGCCTGACCTTCGGAGATGCCTTCATGAAAGCCAAGCAGGACTTTGCCAGGGAGTGCATTGCTGCCAGAGCCAGGCTGGATATGACCGAGAAGAAGACCCTGATCGAATTCGTGTTGTTTGCAGACCCGTCATCGAAGATGGAGGAAGCATAATGGCCCTTACAGACAAAGAACTCAAGAAGATGATCAAAGGATATATGGAAGAGAATTCCCCCGAGCTGGCTGATGAGGAGCCGGTCATCAGCGAGGAGAGCTACGAGATTCCGGAGGGAGTAGCGAGAAAGCTTGGCGTGAGCTTGCCCAAGAGCGCCAAGACGGTCAAGGTTCTGACTTACAAGAAGATGGTTACCGCAGAGGACGGAGCCAAGCTGCCCATAGTGACCCGTGTCACTGTGGACGAGGACGGCAATATAATCAAGGCCACTGGCAATTAAAGTGGGAGAGGAAGCGATCCCGGCCGAAGCCCGGAGAAAATGGCAGCAGGATGCCGTCTGTCCTGAGCCGAGATAGAGTTCAGGACAGATGGCAAGAGCTGAGTAGAGATCGAGATCCATTGGAGTTGAGATAACTACCGGCCATCCTATCTCCCTTAAAGAGGCCGGCAATGCCGGCTACCGTCAAGCCCGCCTCAGCCATGCTGGCCCCGCTGGCGGTCTGACCATATGCTGTAGCGGAGGAGGACCACTAATCGCCCCGGTGAAGGTAGATTCCCTTTATCTGCAGCGGCATATCCAGCCAGGTTCTCCTTGCCTGACCAGCCGGATGTCTTCCACATTCACCACTCTCCATAGGCTATTTATCTTAATCGAGCGATTTTAGACAAGGCAATATCTGAAACCGGAGTGGGATATAATTGATACTTCAATTCTGGGGTGCGGCCCAGACTGTGACCGGCTCGATGCATCTGGTCGAGGCCGACGGCCACCGGCTGCTATTGGACTGCGGCATGGCACAGGGCAGAAGAGAGGAAGCTAAAAAGCTGAATTCCGAATTTCCTTTCGATCCCGAGAAGATCGACGCCGTCGTGCTCTCTCATGCCCATCTCGACCACAGCGGCAAGCTGCCCATGCTGGTCAAGAAGGGCTTTTCCGGCAGCATCTTCTCCACATCTGCCACCAGAGACCTTTGCAGCGCCATGCTGGCCGACTCCGCATCCCTGCAGGAGATGGATGCGAAGTATGTGAACAGGCAGAATGAAAAACAGGGACTGCCTTTCATCAAGCCTCTTTACACCTTGCATGATGTTGCCAGGACCATGCGGCTCTTCCAGACTGTGGAGTTCCAGCGCCCTATGGAGATCCTGCCGGGGATAAAAATGACCTTCCGGAATGCTGGCCATATCCTGGGCTCGGCATCTGTATCCCTGGAGATAGCCGAGGGCGGGGACAAAAAGAAGGTGACCGCCCTGGCCTTCACCGGCGATCTGGGCCGCAAGGGAGCAGCGGTGGTGAAGGATCCAGATATCATAGACCGGGCTGATATTCTCATCACCGAGTCGACATACGGAGGCAGAGATCACGGCCCCATGGATGAGGCCCGGAAGAATCTGGCCCGGGTGGTGAGGGAGACGGCCAACAACGGCGGACTTTTGATCATTCCCGCCTTTGCCGTGGGAAGGACCCAGGATGTGGTCTATCATCTTCATGACTTGATGCAGTCAAAAGAAATCCCCCAGATGCCGGTCTATGTGGACAGCCCACTGGCCACCAATATAACTGAGATCTTCAGAGCCCATCCGGAATGCTTTGATGAGGAGACCGAACAGTTATTGATGCAGGACGGCGGCGATGACCCCTTCGGCTTTAATATGCTCCGGTACACCCGCAGCACCGAGGAGTCGAAAAAACTCAATAATATAAGGCGACCGGCGATCATCATCAGCGCCTCGGGTATGTGCGAGGGCGGCAGAGTGCTGCACCATCTGCGCCGTAATATCGGCGATCCCAATACCACCGTTCTATTCGTGGGCTTCCAGGCTGAGAATACCCTGGGTCGAAAGCTACTGCGAGGAGACAAGACGGCACGGATATACGGAGAGGAGCATGAGGTGAGAGCCAGGATGGAAAAGATCGATGGCTACAGCGCTCACGCCGATGAAGGAGAGATGCTTGATTTCATCAATGCCATACCGAACAGGCCGAAACACGTCTTCGTGGTGCACGGCGAGCCGGATGCCACAGCGGCCATGGCCACCGGGCTGGCCAGACTGGGAATCGAGGACATAGCAATTCCGGAGCGCGGTGAGAGGTTCGAGGTTTAAGCTCATGGAAGTGGTTCTTTGCTGTGGGCGCTAGTCCCGGAATAATAGTACTCTCCAGAGAGCTCTTCAACTGCCTGTGCAGGCAGCCGGACTTGCTCTCCGAACAGCTGCTTGTCTGTCCAGCGATTCTGCCCCATTATCCTGATCTTGGTCTCTCTGGCCCGCAGGAATCTGGGCTGACATCCTCGGGCCAGGTTTGCTCTTTGCTCCGCCCGGCCCCACCCCTCTGCTTTCTGCCCGGCTACTTTATATTCAGGCAGAGCCTCCTGGAGAAGAGAGTTCCCCGAAACAGTGCCCTAAAAGCCGGCCACAATAGCCGCCTGGGGCCAGGAGGGGGCAGAAAAAGCATTTATACTTGTTTCTGCGTAAGGGTTCTGGTTTGTCCCTTATCATTTGGAGGATTGAAGGATTTGACAACTGTTTACGACGTACCTCCCCATGACTTGATAGCTGCCGTGGCCCAGGAGCTAAAGGCGGCGGGCAAGGTTCAGCCCCCGACATGGGCCGAGTTTGCCAAGACTGGGGTAAATAGGGAGATGCCTCCCACCAACCCCGACTGGTGGTTTGTGCGGTGCGCATCAGTGTTGCGCAGAATATATATAGACGGCCCGGTGGGCGTCTCACGCCTGAGAAGCTTCTACGGCGGAAAGCACCGCAAGGGCGTAGCCACAGGATTCTTCTGCAAGGGCAGCGGCTCCGTGGTCCGCGAGTCTTTGCAGCAGCTGGAGAAGGCCGGCTATGTCAGGAAGCTCAAGAAAGGACGCCAGATGACCCCCGAGGGCCAGGCGTACCTGGACGGCGTAGCCCATAAGATCAGAGGCAAGATACAGAGCGAGGCCGCACCTAATCAGCAGCCTCCGGCCGAGCCAGCCGCCGAGCCCACGGCCTGAAGATCGAAAAAGGGCGGCAGCAATCAAGTTTAGCGAGGTAGAGTTCAATGGTTGATGATGAGCTTGCAGAACTGAGACGAAAGAGGATGGAGCAGATCCAGAGGCAGCAGATGGACACCCAGATGGCTGCCGCTCAGCAGGATCAGGCCCAGCAGGAGCTGGAGGCCAAGAAGGCAGCTCTGATGAGGACCATCCTCACCCCCGAGGCCAGGGAAAGGCTCAATGCCATTCGCATGACCAGGCCGGAGTTCGTCGCCCAGATCGAGGCCCAGCTCATCATGCTTGCTCAAAGCGGCAGGCTGAGAGGCGCGATCACTGACGAGCAGCTCAAGGCGATACTCCAGCAGGCCCAGCCCAAGAAGAGAGACATCACCATAACCAGGAGATAAGAGCGGCATCTTAGCCTCAGGCGGGATCGATGAAGGTTGCAGTCTTATTCTCCGGCGGAAAGGACAGCAGCCTGGCGGCTCTTCTCATCGAGCCATTCTTCGACGAGATCGAGCTGGTCACCTTCGGCTTCCAGGGCGAAGAGTCCTGGACCCGGGCATCAGATGCGGCAGAGGAGATGGGTCATCCCCACCGAAGGATGATCTTCCCCGAGGAAGTGGAAGAGAAAGCCCTGGAGATATTGATATCCAAAGGTTTTCCCAATGATGCTCTTGATTATGTTCATGCCATTGCAGTAGAGACAGTAGCAAAAGAGTGCGAGTTTGTGGCGGACGGAACGAGGCGGGATGATCGCGCACCAAAAATGGACTGGAGCGCCATCCGCAGCCTGGAAGACCGGTTGCATGTGCAATACTTAAGACCGCTGGCAGGCCTGGGTCAGAAGAGCATCCGGGCTATGGCCTCGCGCTATTTGGACTTCGAGGAGATGCTCTCCCAGAAGTATCCCGCCTCGGACTATGAGGTGGGCCTGAGATATGCGCTGAAAGAGAGGTACGGCCAGGAGAAGGTCGATTGTATCTTCCCCTCCAATCATACGCACACCAGAGTTATTCGGAGGAAAAGATTTGTCCAAGAAATTAAAGGGCAAGAAGATCAGGCTTGCCAAAGCATTCAATCAGAATCGTAGAGTGCCCTCCTGGGTCATAGTCAAGACCATGCGACGGGTAGTCAATCATCCCAAGAGAAGGCATTGGAGAAGAAGCAGCTTAGAGAGATAGACATGGCCGACACAGAAAGAGTTTACACCATACCCCTGGGCAAGGTCAAGAGCGCCCCCATTTATAGAAGGTCCAATCGGGCCATGACCGAAGTTAGAAGCTACCTGGCCCGGCATATGAAGGTCGAAGAGGAGAGCGTCAAGATAGATCCGGGCCTCAATGAAGTGATCTGGGCCCGAGGCGATATGAAGCCTCCCCTGAGGGTAAGGGTTCGCGCCGTCAAGTTCGAGGACGGCGGGGTCGAGGCGGAGTTTGCTGGTGACAGATAAGCGTTTGAAGATAGCAGGAAACAGCCTTATCGGCGTATTTTCCCGATGCACGGAGAATATAGTGCTCCTGCCTCTTGAGGCGGCAGAGCAGGACAGACTTACCCTGGAGGCAGCACTCAAGGCAGAAGCAGTAAAGATGCAGATAGGCGGAGCATCCGTTCTCGGATCACTGATCGCTGCCAACAGCAGCGGATTCGTGCTAACCCATCATGCCGGCAACGGGGATCTGGAATTCCTTCGGCATTACGGTCGGGCCAGCAGGCTGCCGGCCCGCATCAATGCCGCGGGCAATGTGATCCTGGTCAACGACAGCGCAGCTCTGGTTCATCCCGGCCTCTCCGCCAAGGCCTGCGAGACCATAGAGAAGACTCTGGGAGTCTCAGTGGAGAAAGGAACCATAGGCGGCCTGAAGACCGTGGGAATGGCAGGCAGCGTCACCAACAAGGGTCTTCTGGTCCATCCACGCATCTCTGAGGCGGAGATCGCCGTCCTGGAGAGGGTCTTCAACCTGCCCATAGATGTGGGCACAGTGAATATGGGCTCGCCTCTGGTAGGCTCGGGGCTCCTGGCCAATAGCAAGGGCTATCTGGCAGGATTCGAGACCTCAGGCCCTGAGCTGGGGCGCATCGAGGATGCACTGGGCTTCCTGGTATGATTTGTGCATGATTTGCGTTAAGCTGATAGTTTTGAGATAAAGAACTAGAGCAGGGGTGGAAGATTGAGCAATTTTGAGATCAAAGGAAGATACAAGGGAGGACTTGTGGGCAAGAGCTGGCTGGCATTTTGCAAGGTGGTAGACAGCCAGAATGAGAAGAATGCCGTTAACAAGGTCTACTCCCTTCTGGGAAGCGAACATGGCCTGAAGAGGGACCAGATCAAGATAGACGAGGTGAAGACAGTTGAGTAGCGCTCCTGGAGACGAGGAGGAGATCAGAAGGCTCCTGGCCGCTTACCAGCAATATCAGGCCCAGGCGGATGGAATCATGCGCCAGCTGAGCCTGACCCAACTGACGGCGGAGGGCCTGGAGAGGGCCTCTACTGCCGCGGATGCTCTGGACAGGGCAGAGGTTGGGCAGGAGATTATGGTTCCCATTGGGTCCGGGTCTTTTATCCATGCCACCCTTGCCTCTAAGGAGAAGGTAGTCTTGAATGTGGGCGCAGGCGTTCACATAGAGAAGGATGCTTCCGAGGCCAAGGAGATCCTCAATGTCCGAAAGGCGGAGGTCCAGGAGGGCTCCAGAAAGCTCAATGAGGTTCTCTCCAAGATCGACCAGGAGATGCAGAAGATCCAGGCCGTAATGCAGCAGTTCGAGGAAGGCGCAGCGGCCCATCAACACAGTCTGGAGAGCCAGGGAGTTGTTTAGCCGCTTCAAGGAGAAGCTCTCCGGATTCAAAGAGGCTCTCTCCTCCAAGATAGCAGAGAAGGTATCCCAGGCGGAGAATATAGCTGGAACGATAAACGGCAGACCTGACACTGCCGTGGCTGAGGATGAGAATGAAGTGCATGGCCTCCGGGCGGAAGCCAGGGCCATAAGTCCTCCGGCAGAAAAGGATACCGAGGTTAAGAGACCCTCAGAATCCCCCCAACCAACTCTTCCTGCTGGCTCCTCGGCTCAAGAAAAAGCCGATGCCAATAATAAGGCCAAAGGCCGCTTCTCCTTTTTAGAAAAGGCCAAGAGTCTGATCTTCGAGCAAGAGGTCATCCTGGAGGAGAAGGACCTGGAGGAGCCCATGTGGGCTCTGGAGATGGCCCTTATGGAGAGCGATGTTGCCCTTCCCGTAGCCGAGGAGATAGTGCGGGAGGTAAAGTCCGATCTGGTGGGCAAGAAGAAGAAGATCGGTGCAGACACCGGGGCCATAGCCGAGCAGTCGCTTAAAAATGCCCTGATATCTCTATTATCCAAGAACCATCTGGACTTTGATGAGTTCGTTAAGGCCAAGGAAAAGCCGGTCAAGATACTCTTCGTAGGGGTAAACGGCACGGGCAAGACCACCAGCATCGCCAAGGTGGCCAGATACCTCATGAACCAGAACTACTCCGTGGTCTTGGCGGCAGGCGACACCTTCCGTGCCGGGGCCATAGAGCAGCTGGAGGTGCACGGCAATAACCTGGGCCTGAAGGTGGTAAAGCACAAGACAGGCGGCGATCCGGCCGCGGTGATCTTTGATGCCATAGAGTATGCCCGGGCCCACAACAAAGATGTGGTCCTGGCGGACACGGCGGGAAGGCTGCATACAAACATAAATCTCATGGATCAGATGAGAAAGATCGTAAGGGTGACCAAACCCGATCTGCTCATATTCGTGGATGAGGCCATAGCCGGCAATGATGCCGTGGAGAGGGCCCGCCTCTTCAACGAGTCTGTTCCCATAGGCGGCTCCATACTGACCAAGACCGATGCCGATGCCAAGGGGGGCTCGGCCATATCCATAGCCTATATCACCGGCAAGCCGGTGCTCTTTCTGGGCGTAGGCCAGACCTATCCCGATCTGGTGAAGTTCGAGCCGGAATGGCTGGTGGACCGGCTGATGCGCAATCTCCTGGTGGACATCACCGGCAACACGCATCGCTCGGAGTTCTGCATCGACAAGCTCTACGCCCCCGGTTCGGCCAGCGGCCGCCAGGGCCTGCTGGAATTCCGCGGCTTCGAGATG
>CALMJN010000402.1 GCA_937864385.1 uncultured Methanosarcinales archaeon
TCTGTCCGGCGCTTCCATGCGCCTCAGCTCTGCCGCATCGCAGCACCTCTGGTTCTTGATCCAGCCCTCCCTAGTAAAAAAGTAAGCGCCGCCTCCTTTGGCCCGGTAGGGCTCATAGAGGGAGGAGAAATCTCTGGCCACGAAGTTGGCCATCTTTAGGGTTTTGTTGGAGCGGTTTATGGTCACATGGCCGTAACCTGGGGGCACCAGGACCTTGTCTCCCGCCGAGGCATGGACTACAGCCACATCGCTGTGATCCTCGCTCTGCAGAAGATATAGAGCCTCGCCCTCCAGCACCTCATACAGCTCGGGATAGGTTACTGCTCCACCGGGAACCAATGGATGGTAGTGTCCAGCGGTCTTGATGTATTCTTTTCCAAGCATTGCGGGAGGAATAATGGTGATATCATAGCGCAGGCCCTGGGCCAAAAGCTTCTCCTTATCCGCCAGACTGAGGTAGAGGTCGCGAAACATGAAATAGAGATCGAAATCCTCCGCTCCCGCCAGCCAGGCCTGATCGAAGATCACATCAGTCATGTCAAAGAGATGGCGAATATCCGGGTCCTGAACTTTGTTGCCGAATTGTAGCTGCATCTTCTGCCCACCTATCCTTTAAGTGTCCTTCCTGGATTATATAGGATCTCATCCCGATTTTTCCCTTTCTATGCCCGGGCTCCCGGATAGTCTCCAGCAAAGCTAAGCTTAGAGGCATATCTTCAGCTGCATCTCTTGGAAAGATGATATGGCCTTCAGCAGGCCAGAGGGCTATTGATGGTGAAATACTCCGTGAGCACCTTTCTGTAGTCAACGATCACATCAACCCTCCAGGTTCCCGGCAGGCGGGCCACATCAGTGCCTCTGATGGGAAGGCAGCTCCAGACCGGCGCAGCCCACATCCCCGTGAATCCATCGATGGGGGGAATGGTGCTGAAGGAGCGGGCATAGGTCCTGCCCTCCGGCCAGTACCATCTCCACTCCACGCTGTGAACTTGGGCGTCCCTCCAGATGAGAAGCCAGGAGGCTACCTGCTCGTCATCGGTGGTGAAGGCATAGGTCCTGTAAAGCGGCATTCCATTCGGGCTGATCTCTCTGGCTATGGTATGCTCGGAGAGAGGAAAGAAGGTGGGATGGGAAGCTCCCCCCAATCCGCTCATGAGCAAGACGGTTAAGGCCAATAAAGTTAGAACTCTTTTCATCATTGCTGCTCACCATTACTCCGTAAGTTTATTGCAACCCCAATAGTATAATAATTATCTGCTGCATAAAAAGATGACGATTGAGGGCAGGATTAACAGCCTCATCCATCCGGCTCTTCTCTATATGATCGTGGCTTTTATCCCCCTCCTTCTGGCAATTTCTGCTGGGAGATCAATGGCTTCTGGGGAAGAATCTATGACAATTCCATCGCTGCTGGCAACTATTTTCTGGCAGCACTTGAGCTGGCGGTCCACATCCCTCAGGCAGAGGGCATCGCCCTCCAGACCCATCTGCGCCATCAGGCCTCTTATCTCTGCCGCCAGCTCTCCGCTGCGGCTGATCTGGCGGTCCAGGAGAAAGACGGCTCTGCCGGGCCCGGCCTCGGCAAGGAGGGCAAGTATCTCCTGGATGGCGCGGCAGGCACTCTTGCTGGCCCTGTACCTGCGAAAGAAGCCCCTGGTGTCACGAAGAAAGCCGTCGTCGCAGAGATAGACGGCAAAGCCCTCCAGAAGGCTCTCGGAGGTGATTATGCAGTTGTATCCATCCAGAAAGATCTCTCTGCCCCGAATTTCATGCAGACTCAGGGCTTTGTCCATTCTGGACAGAGCAATGCCGGCGGGGATGATCACCCTTTGCAGAACCATCCGCTGAACCTCTGTAAGGCGGTGGTGATCGGAGACAAATC
>CALMJN010000403.1 GCA_937864385.1 uncultured Methanosarcinales archaeon
CGATGAGTTTGCCTCTATTCTCATTAAGGTAGGCCTGAAGAGAAATGTGGCCAAGGTCTTGACCTATCTGGCAGGCGTGGCGGAGGCAACATCCCGCGAGATTGAGATTGGTTCGGATCTTCGTCAGCCGGAAGTGAGCATTGCAATGCGAGAGATTCGAAAGCTCGACTGGATTGTCGAGAGGGATGAGAAGAATCCGGGAAAGGGCAGACCTTATCGCATCTACCGCCTGAACAAGAGCCTTCCTGAGATCGTGGACTATCTGGAGAATGAGAAGTCGATGGAATCCGAGAGGATGATGAAACAGATCGAAAAGCTCAGATCCTTGAAATCCGATTAAGATAATACATAAAATAATAATTGATGATCGGGCCTTCGATGGCCCATCAAATCTCTCTTTCATTTCTAAGAATAGTTATTTATGGAATATTTCTTTAAGATATATCTCTTCTCTATGCAAAAAACTATATACTAATTAAAGGGAAGAATACAGCAGAAAAGAGCGGACGGGGAAGGAGATGAAGTATATCATCGAGGAGGCCCTGGGCAGGTCTGAGGCCGAGAGAAGGATCAAGCCCACCAGCATTATTCAGAGCGATGAAGAGCTGGTCTCGGTTTTAGAGGAGCTGACCACGGTAATCAGGGTGATTGGATGCGGTGGGGGCGGCTCAAACACCATAGATCGCCTGGCAGAATGCGGTATCCAGGGTGCAGAGCTTTATGCCATCAATACCGATGCTCAGCATCTTTTGCATATCAATGCCGACCGGCGTTTCCTTATCGGCAGACGAACCACACGCGGTCTGGGAGCGGGGAGCCTTCCGATCATAGGAGAAGAGGCGGCCCAGGAGGATATCGATGAGATCAGGGCTGCTGTGGATGGGGCGGATATGGTCTTTGTCACCTGCGGTCTCGGCGGCGGCACAGGAACAGGGGCCTCTCCCGTGGTTGCTGAGGCGGCCCGGGAGGCTGGGGCTCTGACCATCTCCATAGTCACCATTCCATTCAGCGCCGAGGGTTCTATAAGGATGCAGAATGCGGAAGCTGGCCTGGCTCGACTGCGAGAGGTCTCGGATACAGTTATTGTGGTTCCCAATGACCGGCTCCTGGATGTGGTACCCAACCTTCCTCTTCAGGCGGCCTTCAAGGTAGCGGATGAGGTGCTCATGCGCTCGGTCAAGGGCATCACCGAGCTGATCACCCGCCCCGGTCTAATCAACCTGGACTTTGCCGATGTCAGAACGGTGATGACCAATGGGGGGGTGGCCATGATCGGTATGGGTGAGGCGGATGGCGAGGAGAAAGCCCGCGACTCGGTGATGAAGGCTCTCAGGAGCCCGCTCCTGGATGTAGATGTGTCCGGAGCCACTTCCGCCCTGGTCAATGTAGTAGGCGGACCGGATATGACCATAACCGATGCCGAGACCGTGGTGGACGAGGTCTATCAGAAGATCAATCCCGATGCCAGGATCATCTGGGGAGCCCAGATCGACCAGAACCTGGAGAACACCATACGCACTATGCTGGTGGTCACGGGAGTGTCTTCACCTCAAATCCTAGGAAAGGAGACCGGGAGAAGGGTGACCTCAAAGCATGGCATAGACTTCCTGCCTCGCAGGGCACGCTACTAAAATATCTTCTCTCCTTCCTTCACTTTTCTTACACGTGCTAGCATGTGCCGTGTCAATCGATGGAATTATAAGTCTGCTGCACAAATTAATACTGAAAATCCCTGGCGCGGATGTGATATCTATTCTGACGGAGAAGGTGAGCGGTGAGCTTGAGATGCTGGAGCGGCACCTGCTCATACTAAAGCAGGTTGTGGAAAATGAGCCCATAGGCATACTGAAGCTTGCCGAGGAGACAAAAATCCCCAGCCACAAGGTGCGCTATTCCCTGAGGATTCTGGAGCAGGAAGGCCTGATCAAAGCATCAGCTCCCGGCGCTGTGACCACGGAGCATACTGATTTATTCCTGGAAAAGCTGGAGGGCATGATTGAGGATCTGTCCAGCAGATCTGAGGAACTTAAAAAAATCAAGATAGAGAGATGAATGCTTTATTCTCAAATCGCATCGACCTTGCAGGAGATCTCGGGCTCCCCAAGAGGAGGCAAAGCGGATAGAACATCGGTTCTGCTCCGCCAGGCGGCAGAGGAGCCGGAGATGCTCTGTCCAATGGTCAGGCTTCTCACGGGAGAGCTCTGGCCTCGCTGGGAGGGCAGGGTTATGGGCATAGGCCCGGAAGCCGTGGCCGCAGCACTGGCCGACCTCTGCGATATAGACCTATCCCTGGAGCGACAGCAGAACGATGATATGGGTCTTGTGGCCGAAGCAGCGCTGCAGCATAAGAAGCAGATCTCTCTATTCGACCAGCCGATGGATGCACTTTTTGTATATGATGGTCTGCGGCGCATCTCCTCCTTTAAAGGAAACGATTCTGAAGAGAGAAAGATAGCAGTTTTAAGAGGTCTATTTTTGCTGGCGAGCCCCCTGGAGGGAAAGTTCATCGCCCGCACTGCTCTGCGCAGCATGCAGGCCGGCCTGGGGCCGCGGACGATGATGCAAGCCCTATCTTCTGCCCTGGCCTGCGACCGGTCCTCTCTGGCCAGGGCCTTCGGACTGATGCCTGATCTGGGACGCATTGCCCTGATGGCCTGCCTGGGCCGGCTGGATGAGGTTTCCATCCAGCCCAATCTTCCCGCCCGATTTATGATCTATTCCAGGAGAGATGAGTTCTTTCCCGCCCCATATCTGCCAAAATTTCCCGGCCTGAGGGTGCAGGTCCATAAGGCAGGAGAGAGCGTCCGGATATTCACATCTCAGCTGCGGGAGATCTCCTCGTCTTTGGAGGGTCTCTGTCAGGATGTGGGCCAGCTTAAACCGGATTTTGTCGCAGATGCAATTCTGATCGGCTTTGTTGACCTCCCCTCCAATAAGAATTCGGCCAGGAGCAGAATCTGCAGCCTCAGGGAGATGCTCAGATATATCAACCGCCGCCGCCTGGGTGTTGGGCTCGATGGTGGTCTCGCCGATGTAATCCGACCAGTTGTAGATCGCGACTTCCCCCTCTGGCGTCGCCGGCATCGGCGGCATTCCGCCCGCGGCCTGGCGCCCGGGACGGTCGTTGCCGCAGGCGGCCAGCACCGAGGCGATGGCGGGGAGACTGGCGCCGGCGGCGAGGGCCCGCCGCACAAAATCACGGCGCGACAGCGTGCCGCCCTCGAGCGCGTCCAGCAGCGGGTGGTCGGTGCGGTTCATCGGGCGAGGCGCTCCCGGCCGGCGCGGTCCGCCAGCCAGATCAGAAGAGTGGTGAAGACCAGCACCAGGGTGCTGATCGCATTGATGGCCGGGTCGATGTTGCGCCGCACCATCCCGTAGACGACCACCGGCAGCGTCGAGGTGCCCGACCCCGCCACGAAGGAAGTGATCACGTAATCATCGAACGATAGGATGAAG
>CALMJN010000404.1 GCA_937864385.1 uncultured Methanosarcinales archaeon
GAGCTGAAGCAGTATTCCATCCGAGCGGTGACAGGCGGAGCCGAAGCGATGGGCGAGGTGTTCGTTCGTCTGCAGAAGGGAGAAACCGTCGTTTCCGGAAGGGGGGTCTCGACGGATATCATCGAGGCGAGCGCCCGCGCCTACGTGCAGGCGGTACCGCGCCCCGTGCGTTTGGGGGTCAGCAACTTCTTCAACAATCTGGGCCAGCCGGTATCGGCGGTGAATGCACTGCTGCAGGGCAAGCCTGGCCAGGCTCGGATTAAAGAAGAGCCAGGAGATGTACCCCCTCCTCAGAGAGGCTGGTGCTCTGGAGTATCTGACCAGGCCGGATGATCATCTGGAGCTGTTTAAAGGGCTCATTTGATTCCAGGCATTGAGTGGAGAGTCCAAGCCCATGCATCCTTACCTCTCCAGGTTCAGGGCGCATATAGAGCTGTTGCGCCCGC
Source organism: uncultured Methanosarcinales archaeon (assembly GCA_937864385.1). Lineage (GTDB taxonomy): Archaea > Halobacteriota > Methanosarcinia > Methanotrichales > Methanotrichaceae > Methanothrix. Next base: position 447 of record CALMJN010000404.1, read on the forward strand.
CTTTAGCGCCCATGGACCTGGCCATGCCCGCAGCAACGGCGCTCCTTGCCGTCTACGCTGTAGAGGGAGCCCTGCCGCCGCTCTTTGCCTTCATCCTGGCCTCCATAGGAGCCTACTGCGCCATAACCAGCTCCTATGTCTACAATGACTGCTGCGACATAGATGTGGACAGCATCGCCATGCCCGATCGGCCCCTGCCCTCCGCCCAGCTGAGCCGGAGGGAGGCGCAGCTCTGGTCGCTCTTTCTCTTCCTGGTGGCATCAGCAGTCGCCCTCTATCTCAATCCGGAGAGCTTTGCCGTCTTGGTCGCTGCTACTATCCTCATCACTATCTACTCCACATGGGCCAAGCGCAATACCCCCTTCTCCTGGATATTTGTGGGCATCTCCTTCGGGCTGGTTCCTTTAGGCGTCTGGCTGGCCTTCGAGCCGGCGGGGATTCTGAAGGCCGGTCCGGGGCTGCATCCGGCCGGCCTCATGCTTGCGGCCATGATCGCCATCACCGATTGGGGTTTCACCAATTGCGACGCCAGCCGGGATGTAAAGGGGGATAAAGAGAAGGGAATACCCACGACGCCCGCCATCTATGGAATTGCTGCCACGGCGAAGATGGTAGCTGGCTTCTGGATAATAGGCGTGGGCCTATCCCTGGCCCTGGGGCTGGCGGCAAATCTGGGATGGCTCTACCTGGCGGCAGCAGCGCTGGCGGGCGGATGGCTGCTCTGGCAGAACCTGGACTTCGTGCGCCACCCCACTGCAAAGCGGGGGGAGAGGCTCTTCTACCAGTCCGCCAACTACCGGGCGATTCTCTTTGCTGCGTTGATCACTGATGTCCTGCTTCAAGCTGGGCTGGGCCTGGGAGCATAGAAGAGATCAATCGAAGAGATCAATCTAAAAAAAAGTATTCAGCGCCTGGAAAAATCACGATTCGAGGCGCTATTCACCATCTCCCACTCAGGGATCGGAGAGATACTGGAGGATGAAAGGCGTTCCAGGATAGTTTCCGTCAATGCTCCCCAGTGAGAAGTCCCGGCCAAAATGGTATTGGGAAGAGTATTTTGGAAAGGCTATGCCCTTCTGGTAATTCATGAGGTGCGAGCCGATGGGATAGTACTCCAGCATCAGCGGCTCCTCGCACTCCCGGCCGGATAGTGAGACCGGCTGGAAGCGAGCCGGAGCTTTGACCGGCTCTTTAGCCAGCACCGGCTCGGCCTCCGGACAGGGGACGGAACAGGGTGCAGGGCAGGGCGGAGAAGCAGGGGGCGTAGCATATGATGCCGGCCCGCAGGCGTTGACATCCACGGTCACCGAGTTGCTCTCCTTGCCGGCCAGTACATATGAGAAGACATGCCTTCCCGGCTCATCGGCATACATGGGAAGACGATCATAGCCCAGGAAGAAGTAGCTGTATTTCTGGATGGTTCCATTGGGATAGAGATGGTTGAGCCTGGCCTGGCCCTCATCTGCCGGAAGCACTACCAGAAAGAAAGTCGATCCCTGGCAGGTCTCCAGACGCTCCGTCCAGCCACAGGGGCTGTCTGCTCGCAGCAGGCTGGCTTCAGCTGCCTGCCCGGCATTGCCGCATAGAAGAAATGCCGATATTGCCAATAAGGCATAAAATCCTGGTCTTTTCAATTCAATCCCTCCTCTGGAATACGATGCATGGCTGTATGATGTTGTATCACCGATAATGATATCTTTGGATTATAATTGCCTCTCATTCTATATAAAAAAATAGGGCGGATCTTCTGCAGCTCTGCTGCGGCCATCAGGCCTTGACCTGGTAGGTGGCCCGGACGTAGGCGGTGACCTCGGCCATTCCTTCCGGAATGTATTCCTCTCTCCAGAAACGATCCATATCGGAGAAGGGATCCATCCAGTGCATCCAATGCATCCGGCCCATCCTCCAGGGCCTCTCCCAGCCATAGCTCGGACCCATCTCGATATCGGGATATGCCGGCTCCTCTATCTGCATCGACTCTCCTAAAGTGAGATCATAGCTGGAAGCATAGTACGCCGCCTTGGCCCTGGCATTTTCCAGGGCCTTCTTTCTGGCCTGCTCCAGAGCGTTTGATGGATCTCTCAGATCATAGCCCCATATATCTGCCTTTGCCCCGGCTGCCTCAGCCGCCTCTATGATCCGCTTTGTCTCATTGGCGTCGCTGCTGTTCAGCCGGACCACCATCCTCATGGTGGCGGCATTGACCGTCACATCCCGGCAGTCGGTGCTGTTGTTGACTGTATTGCAGATCACCTTATGAGTGGTGATGCGTCCCTTGGACCGATGCGGGCCGATCTCCTCTTTGCTTACCCCCGCCGCCAGGAGAGCCTCTTCGGTCTGATTGAGCATGAGAGAAGCAGCCTCCTGGGCTATGGTGAAGTTGTCGCTGCTGTTCTGAACATAAAATGCTATTACCGTTGTATCGGCGGGAACCTGAACGCTTCCCTCGCCGGTAACTCGCAGGGTGCTCTCCTGCGCCGAGGCGGCGGCGCAAAAAGCCAGAGCCGCCAGGCTTAACCAGAGAATTAGCTTCGAACTCAATTCTTCGGCCTCCATTCTCGTATTTTCCTATTTTGCATTCTTATCGCAGGCTTTGGGCTTTATCACTGTCAACTGAAATACCCCATTCCCCAATCGCCTAACGGAGGTATTGGCGCTGCTGCGGTATAAATCTTATCGAATTAGAATCAGGGCTCTCAAATCCCGGTTAAAAAATAAGAGCTGGTTGAGCGGACATCAAACCGAGCTGACCGACTTCTACAACTCAATGGATTCGGCTTCTGGCCGCCTTCTGCACGCTCTGGTCGGGGTCCTCTGCCAGCCGCCTCAGCGTCCCGGCAGAGGTATGGGGATTTTCCGCTACGGCGGCCCGGACCATCCAGGACCAGTGGCCAGCCAGATCCTCCAGCGTTTGGGGGTCCAGCTGGGGATTTTTAGCCAGAGCCTCTCTGACCTCCCAGCTCTTGTCCGAGGCCAGAGCAACCAAAGCCGCAGCCGGAGTGCGGGGATTTGCCGCCGCCGTGGCCCGCACGTCCATGATCCTGTCTGCGGAGAGATAGGCCAGCAGATCCTGCGGTGTGGAGGGATTCCTGGCCAGGTTGTTTCGCACCTCCCAGAAGACATCCTTGGCCATCCGGCTCATGGCCTCCAGCGGCAGCAACGGATTGGATGCCGCCGCCGCCCGCACATGCTCGTCGGAGTCACGGGCTAAAAAGTCCAGGGTGGCGGGATCTATATGGGGGCTCTTCGCCGCCGCCTCCTTGACCAGGTAGCGGTTCTTCTGGAGGGTGCTGTCGTAGTCGGTCATCTCGTCCCCGGCCAGGAGATCCAGGATCCCGGCGCTGACCCGCCCGTTCAGGGCCACCGCGGCACGGACAAAGCCGGAGCTGTCCTCGGCCAGGCGGGCCAGAACCGCCGCTGGCGTGCTGGCGTTTCCAGCCACCGCCTCCCTCACCCACTGGCTTCTATCCCGCGAAAGCTTCTCCAGGATCTTCTCCGAGGCCTCGCTGCTCCAGGCCAGCTTTCGGCGCACATGCCAGTCCCAGGAGCGGGCCAGCTCCTCCGGATCATCCGGCTTTTTTTTATCCTCAGAAAGCGTGCTCATGAATTCACTATCGTCGTCCGGCTTCTAAATATCCATCCGGTAGCAGACAAAGCCGTAAACCTCGTCTAAAAGCAAATTGGTCTCTCTGGAGTCAATGCGGGAGAGCTTCCTCTCCACCAGGGGAAGATCGACGAAGGATGCTATCTGGCGCACCAGAGACTCTTCTCCGGATAGAACAGCATAATGCAGCACGGGTTTGTATCTGCCCAGCATTGCCTCCAGCTTCTCTATGACCAGATCCACATGGGCTTTGACATCCTCCTCCCGCAGCCTCTCAAACCTCTTCTGGCTCCAGCCCCCTTTGCTGTGCCGTCCCATCACCGAGCTCTGAACCAGTTCCTCCGCATCGAACTTATCCCGGCAGAAAGAGACACCCAGGAAGGTATCCCCGGCATGGGCGGAGACTAGGAGAACAGGCTCCTCCATCATCTCCCGGATGGTATTAAGAGAGAATTTGCCCCCTTCATGAGATTGGCTCTCCTCGATGGGAAAGGGCGGAATCAGAAGCAAAGAGAAGAGCTGGGGGCAGTGCAGGATTATGCCCCCACGCCGGGAATTGATGGCAGAGGCTGCCCTCTTCAGCGGCTGGGGAATCGCAGGGTCCTCGGGAATGGGACCGGGATAATAAGCTACCAGCAGGTCTTCACGGGGAGAGCGGATGGCATGCAGCTTCTCCAGGAGAAAATCCATATCCCTAAGGCCGAGCCTTCTGGCTTTGGGCTTCTGATCCTCGGGGCTCTCGCCTCTTGCCTCTTCCTCTGAAGCCGGAGAGGCTCGGGAAGATGCTCTCTGCTCCGCTGCCTTGA
>CALMJN010000405.1 GCA_937864385.1 uncultured Methanosarcinales archaeon
ACCTTCAGATCCCTGGGGCGAGTCGCGAGGGCTGATTGAAAAGTCTCCGGATCCATGATCTCCAAGACGTCATCATCCACTGAGATTACCGTTGCCGATAAAGCATCGGCCTTATTTCCCAGGATCTGGGCCATCTCAGAGATCTCCTGGCTCATAGAGGACCTGCGACCCGCCGGAAGGGAGGTGATCATTGTGGTTTTCCCGTCGAATCCGGATACTACGGATAAAACACCCCGAGAGGAGACTATATCTCCGCGCTTGAGCCTGGGGAATCTTACCAGCAGGGTGGTGCGATAGACGTCCCGGTTGTCCTTCCTTCCCACCAGCTTGGCTGTCTCCAAAAGCCTGCCGCCAAAGCGCTCTACAAATGCCTTGGCCATGCGTCTGCCGAGCTGAGTCGAGCCCAGGATTATATCCAGGCCTCCTTTGACCTCTTTTATCTCCTGAATGAAGGAGAGCTGGTCTCCTCCCCGATATGCGGAATCGGCCATATCCCTGGCCATCTTCTTGGCTTCCTCAATCTCGCGGTGATTTATGGCCCGCTCGGAACTGCCCCGAAGCTGCACTGTTGATTCAAAGTATTTTCCGGCCATGCGGCTGCAACGCTCGCAAGCCACTTTCTTGATGCGAACAGGAATCTCGCATTGCACCAGGGAATCCCTTCCCCTGAAATTGCCCCTAACATCGATCCTGGCCAGATAGCGGGTGGCTCCTGCTGCCTTGAGGTCCACATCGATCTGCGGCTGGATCATCTCTTTATGGATCCCTATAGAGTCGACAGCTGCCTGCGCCGCCAGATCATGCAGTGGAAGGGTGCCCGGAAGCTGCCACTTGCCATTGATCTGCTGGGAGCCGCACATGGAGCATATCACCACCTCTACCTGATTGGGGCAGCTGGCCAGCTCTGTCGTCTCCTGCACGCAATTGGAGCAAAGGCCGTCGTCAGTGGGCTGGCCGCAGCGGGGGCAGATGGCTTGCATCACATTCGCACCATCTGAGCGTAGAGTATACCGTCAATGGAAAGAACATTATCCTCTTCTACATAGCCAAGAGAGATGGCATACTGGACGGTCTTATGGCCCACAAAGTTGGCCATGGTGGCCGAGGCCAGCGCGGCCTCAATCTCTGCACAGGAGGCCTTCATCCCTCCGAAAAAGTCAGGGCTGACATCTATCCTCAATTGACCCTCCGAAAACGTCCGTCCCAGGATATCGCAGTCGCATACAGCTATGAGGCGTTCTCTCCCCTGTTCATAGGCCTTGAGGTACATCTCTTTCTTTTCGGTCTCTTCAGACATGTTCATCATTTATCAGATTGAATTTCCAATTTCTCGGGCTATGCTTGTCCTATGGAAGCCTGAGCATACCGTGTCGTTGTTCTATGAGGTCGCCGTCCCGCCTCAGACGCTCTACAATTCCCTCGGCCCGTTCTCTCTCGATTCCAGCCTGCTCCGCCAGATCCAGGACGGTCTCCAAGGGAGCCAATCCCTGTTGCTCCTTGCAGACCTCTCTCACGATGTCCTTTATCGATTTAGTCTTATCCCTTGTGCTCTTGCTGGTTCCCGAGGCGATTATATCTGCATCTAAAAATCCCGTCTCCGGGTCGATGCCCACCTTTCTCAGGCAGGCCTCCAGTATCTTGACCACCCTCCTGGCGTCTTCCAGGGTGACCTTGGGGGAGAGGCGCAGCCGGGCGCTGGCCTCGCCCAGGCGGATGAGGGCCTCGAGCTGCCGGGCGGTGACCGGAACGGGCTTGTTGCTGTCCTGCCCCTGGCTTCGCAGGCCCACATAGTACTTGAGGAAGTAATCCTTGGCCTCATCGGTCAAGGTGGGAAAGATGTTCTTACGGGCATAGGCCACATACTTTCTCAGAAGCTCCGGATCTATGGCCGGCTTGATCACTACCATGGCCTGGTCGATGTCCTCCTGGGAGATATCCGGGTTCCATTCGATCTGGGTGGCCAGCTCTCCGGCATAGTTGCTCTTCAATATATGCTGGGCTATGGCCGAGTCCCGGTTGCCGTCCGGATCGTCGGTGAGGACGAAGATGAGATCGAAGCGGGACATGAGGGCGGGGGTGAGGTTGATCTGGGGGGCGATGGGCTCGTACTTATCGAAGCGGCCCAGCTTGGGGTTGGCGGCGGCGAGCAGAGAGCAGCGGGATTTGAGGGTGGCCATGACCCCCGCCTTGGCCACGCTGATGGTCTGCTGTTCCATAGCCTCGTGGAGAGCACTCTTGTCCTCATTGTCCATCTTGTCCATCTCATCTATGGCGGCTATGCCCTTGTCCGCCAGGACCAGGGCTCCCGCCTCGATGGTCCAGCGGCCGTCGCCCAGCTCGTCCTTGACTGCAGTGGCGGTGAGGCCCGCCGAGGTGGAGCTCTTGCCTGAGGTGTAGATCCCCCGGGGCGAGATCTTGGTCATATAGCGCAGAAGCTGGGACTTGGCTATGCCCGGGTCGCCCACCAGGAGGATGTGGATGTCTCCCCGGATGCGGGCTCCGTCGGGAAGATGCTTCTCGAAGCCCGAGACCAGCTGCAGGCCCAGGGCCTCCTTGACATCGTCATAGCCGTAGATGGAGGGGGCGATGGAGCCCCGGATCTTATCATAGATCTCCGGATCGCAGGACATCTCCAGGATCAGCTTCTCCTCCTCGGGGTCGATCTCAATCTCCTCGAAATCCTGCTCCTTCATCTCCACGGAGACCCCCTTATGGAAGAGGTCGAAGTAGGTGCTCTTGCCCTGTTGGGGGGAGGAGCGC
>CALMJN010000406.1 GCA_937864385.1 uncultured Methanosarcinales archaeon
CGTGGACGTCGCCCTCGCTCGGGCTGGGAAGACACCGGCGGTCTATTTCACTCTGAAGTTTCAATCCTTGTTTTCGTGGAAGTCGCCCTCGGACTCGGAGATGGCAGGCTCCTGGCCAGGTATAATATAATAACCAAGCAATGCATTCAGAATTGCATCTACATGACACGCCCTAAGAGTATGATCTCGGAGTAATGTAGTTTTCATTGATGCCATTATTGTGCCTCCTGCCTTTCTCTGGGCTTTATCACGCCCTTTCTCTTCAGAGCCTCAATTAGGCTCATGGCCCGTTCTTTGTCGCTCATCTGCTCATCCTGGAGAGCCCTGGCGTTGGCCACGGCCTCCTCCCATATTGTAGGACTGCCCGGCAGATTGCAGCAATGAATATCGAGGTTCGCCTGGAGCATTATGTGGTGATTATCGACCTGCTCCAGGAGGCCCGGAGCCAGCCACTCCATAATCCTACTTCGGATTGTTTCGAGCATCTATCCGCCTCCTGGCAGCGTTGGGGCTCATCAATGTAGGCATATTGACCTGGACTTCAGAAACAAGTTTAGAGTCTTTCTTCCCCATCCTCTCCTGCCTCTCGGCTTCCAGCCTGGCCGCCAAAATAGACTTCTCCGCCTGCCTGACGGTCTGCAATGGGACTGCTTCAATTTCGTTGCCATTGCTGCCTTTGTAGGCTGCCCTGTATGGGACATATTTTGCTATCAGAATCCTGCCGTCTATGGCCTCCGGGTCCATATCATAGATGGCGACAATAGGATATTCCCCATGCACCTCATGGTGACCAGTGCCCGGAGTCTTGGGAGTCCAATAGCGATTTCTGCCCCGATACTTTAGAGGAATTTCGGTGTCGGTGCCGTCCGTAGTCCGGGATAGGCCCAGCCTGCTGTCTTTGTTATAGGCTTCCATATCTTCCAGGATCAGCTTTAGACGATACGGATTTATGCGGATCTCATCCACCGCAGGAACAAAGCTCCGCTCTGGTAATTCAAATTCAACC
>CALMJN010000407.1 GCA_937864385.1 uncultured Methanosarcinales archaeon
TGAGCCGTCAGGGGCAACTGAGCCGGATATAGGAGGCGACGAAGAAGAGGGAAGACAGACTCAACTCTAGAGATAGTTTAAAATCTAGCCAGTCCTTCCCATCTTGGGGAGGACGCCAATTTATTTTTATTGCATCCTTTTGTCGATGAAGGATGGCTGAGATTTAAGCACTACAAGCTAAAAGAGAATGCGAAAAAATTGGCATCAGGTGAAGACCTCTCCCGTCCTCACCTTGCCCGACTTCTCCACCGAAGAGACGAATATCCTGCCGTCCCCGAACTTCCCCGTCCGGGCGGCGTCGCATATGGTCTTCATAACTGTATCCACCTCGCCGTCCTCCACATATATCTCCATCTTGAGCTTTGGCAGCAGGTCCACATCCATGGTCCCGCCCCGGTACTGCAGCTTGATACCCTTCTGCTCCCCCCGGCCCAGGACCTCGATCACAGTCATGGCCACAACACCCTTCTCTTCCAGGGCTTTTTTTACCTGCTCCAGCCTCTCCGGCCGGATGATGGCCTCGATCTTTTTCATCTCCTATCACCCTGCAGCATCTTTCTCCCGCTCATTCGACCGCACTCAAGCATAAGCCTTCTCCCCGTGTTGGGAGATATCCAGTCCCACATATTCCTCTTCCTCGCTGACCCGCAGGCCCATTACCCTATCCACCAGCTTGGCCAGGATCAGAGTCATGACGAAGGCGTAAACCACGGATGCGCCGGCGGCCATTATCTGCACCGAGAGCTGATGGAAGCTGCCCTCGATCAGGCCGGCATAGCTACTAACGGAGGTGGTGGCGAATATGCCCGTGGCAATAGCGCCCCATAGCCCGCCCATGCCGTGCACCGCCCAGGCGTCACAGCTCTCATCCAGCCCCCGGCCCACCCGGAAGAGCAGAGCCATATAGCAGAGCACTCCGGATACCGCTCCAATGGCTATGGCCCCTGTTACGTCGACATATCCCGCAGCGGGGGTTATGGCCACCAGGCCGGCTATGCCGCCGCTCACCATTCCCAGAGCACTGGGCTTTCCTTTCAGCCAGCTGGCGAAAAGCCATGTGAGGGCTCCCGCGGCGGCTGAGGTGTTGGTAACCACCAGGGCTGAGGCAGCGAGAGTGTTGGCTGCTAGAGCGGAGCCGGCATTGAAGCCGAACCATCCGAACCAGAGCAGGCCCGCACCGATC
>CALMJN010000408.1 GCA_937864385.1 uncultured Methanosarcinales archaeon
GGCAGAGAAGCCCAATATGGATCGACTGGCCCGGCAAGGCAGAAGCGGCCTGGCCCGGACGGTGCCGGAGGGCTACGCCCCGGGAAGCGATGTGGCCAACCTTTCGGTTATGGGCTATGATCCGGCGGAATATTATACCGGCCGAGCGCCGCTGGAGGCGGCGGCCATGTATGTTCCTCTGGGTCCTGGTGAGATCGCCTTTCGCTGTAATTTTGTGACCATCGAGAACGGGCTGATGAAGGACTACAGCGCCGGGCATATCTCTTCTCCGGAGGGGCAGGAGCTGATTGAAGCCCTGGCCCCGCTCATGCCGGGGCGGCGGCTCTATCCCGGGGTGAGCTATCGCAATCTCCTGGTGCTCCAGGCCGGCGCCCATGCCGAATGCACTCCGCCCCACGACATCAGTGGCCAGCCGGTGGCGGAGCACCTGCCCCAGGGCCAGGACAGCCAGCTACTCGTTGCGCTGATGGAGGCGGCCCGGCCGGTTCTGGAGAAGCATCCCGTCAACCGGCGGCGCATAGCCGCAGGAAAGCGCCCCGCCAATGCCATATGGCTCTGGGGGCAGGGGCCGGCTCCCCATATGCCCTCCTTCGCTAAGAAGTACGGACTCTCCGGAGCTATGATCTCCGCCGTGGATCTGCTGAAAGGGATAGGCAGGTATGCCGGGCTGGAGGTGATCGATGTTCCGGGAGCCACGGGAAACATCGACACCAATTATCAGGGAAAGGTGGATGCGGCGTTGGATTCGTTGAAGAGTCGCGACTATGTCTATCTGCACATCGAGGCCCCGGACGAGGCGGGCCACGAGGGCGAGATAGACCTCAAGGTGAAGGCAATTGAGCTCTTCGACGAGAAGGTGGTGGGACCGGTTCTGCAGGCTCTGGAGAAAAGCGGAGAGGATTGGAGGGTACTGCTCATGCCCGACCATGCCACGCCTATCGCCATCAAGACCCACAGCAGCGATCCTGTGCCCTTCACCATAGCCGGCAGGGACATCGAGCCGGACGGGGTGGAGAGCTTTGATGAGTTGGCCGCGCAGCGGGGCGGATACGGGCTGGTGCAGGCAACGGAGCTGTTGGGGATGATGATCAGATAATTTCTTTTGTTCGATAGTCTGAGCCTAATAAGCCGGAATTCCCTAATATAATTGCTCCGAATCGGAATACTGATGAAAAGTAAATTCGGGGCCTGGCAAGATAAGGCCCCCAGTCCAATACAATCTGTTTAGTTCGACCTCGTCCATCGGTTTTGCCTCAGTACTTGACCTCCATCACCACCTTCTCCAGGGTCCCTGTGAACCGGAACGGGCTCACATAGCTATCGTTCACCGGCGTCTGGGGATCCTTGCCCACCTCCAGGCCCTCCTCGAAGGAGTAGCGGTTGGGCACCAACCTGGGCATAGAAACAGTCCCCTCCTCCTTGCTGTCGATGAAGAGCCTGCCCTCACCCTGATAGGGCCCGGTCTTGTCAAATGCAAAACTCAGCACGGTTTTGCCGGACGGGACCGGATCTTCAGAGACAATGGTGTAGTGCCGCAGCCCCAGCAAATTGTAGTCGTAGACCAGGTGCCCGTCCTGGATATAGAGTGACAGCCCTGCAAACCGCCCCCCTATAGCGAAGAGTACACCTTCCGCCCCGCCTTCCGGGATATCGGCATATGCGGTTATGGTGTAGGAGCTGTTGCGGGTGTCGGGTATATCCGGCTCCATGATCTTCTCCACTCCCGGCTTATAGGTATAGCTGAATGTCCCCGTCTTCTGGATGGAGGCATATCGAGCCCCGGCCCGGTCGTCCAGGGGGAGCACATTGTACTTGCCGGCTTCGGCCCACCAGCGCTCCTGCATCTCCTTGAGCTTCTCCGGATTCTCCGCAGCCAGGTCATGGGACTCGGAGATGTCGGCGGAGAGATTGTACAGCTCCCAGATGTCCTGGTCGAAGTTGCCGCCGGAGGCCAGGTGATGGAATGCCACCGCCTTCCAGTTGTCGTACCACAGTGCCCTGGTGCCCATCATCTCAAAGTATTGGACTGCTTTTCGGGTCGGCGCATCGGAGCTGTTGAAGGTGTAGGCAATGCTGGTACCCTCTACCGGCTTTTGCGGCACACCGTGATAAACCTCAGGAGCCTCTAATCCCAGAACCTCCAGGACGGTGGGAAGGATGTCTATCACATGGCAGAACTGGCCTCTTACCCCGCCCTTATCCTTGATTTCAGCCGGCCAGTATACGATCAGAGGATCATGAGTGCCTCCCTCATGGCTGGTCCACTTGTAGAGCCTGTTGGGGGTATTGTCGGCCATGGCCCATCCCAGGGGATAGGTGGGATAGGATCGGGGTCCACCCAGCTCTTCGATCTTGGCCAGCATGGTGCTGATGTTCGATCCGGGAATGGCCAAGAAATCCTGCTGGAATCCGGAGGAGTCTCCCCCTTGCGAGAGCCCGTTGGACCAGAGCAACATATTGGAATAGCCGTCGGCATCGCCCTCCGGAGAGGCTCCGTTGTCGGAGATGACCACGATCATGGTGTTCTCGGCCAGGCCGCTCTCATTCAGATAGTCCATGAACCGGCCTATCTGCTCGTCGGTATAATCGACATATGCGGCATGAACCTCCGCCAGGCGGGCGTAGACCTTCTTTTCCTCCTCACTCATGCTGTCCCAGGCTTTGACATAGGGATCCCTGGAGGGAAGGACGGTGTTCTCCGGCACTATTCCCAGAGCCTTCTGGCGGGCCAGGGTCTCATTTCTGACCGCATCCCAGCCCTGGTCGAAGCTGCCGTTGTACTTTTCGATGTACTCCCGGGGGGCATGGTGCGGCCAATGGCCTGCTCCGAAGGCCAGATAGAGGAAGAAGGGCTTGTCCGGATCGTTGCTCTTCCCGTCGCTCAAAAACTGTATGGAGCGGTTGACCAGGTCGCTGGAGAGGTGATATCCCTCCTCGGGCGTAGCCGGTGGATCTATGCGGGTGTTGCCGGCTACCAGGTCCGGATACCACTGGCTGGTATGCGACTCCAAAAAGCCATAGTACCTCTCGAATCCCCGGCCTAAAGGCCACTGGTCGTAAGGCCCTGCCGCGTTGATGGTGTCGGAGGGTGCCAGGTGCCATTTGCCCACGCAGTAGGTGTTGTAGCCCTGCTCTTTAAGCATCTGGGGCATGGTGGCGGCGCTATTGGAAAGATAGGTGGTGTATCCGGGGTAGCCGGCGGGAAACTCCATAAGAACGCCGACTCCAACCGAATGCAGGTTTCTGCCTGTGAGCAGGCAGGCCCTGGTGGGGGAGCAGATTCCCGTGGTATGGAAGTTACTGTAAGAGAGGCCTTCCGCCGCCAGCCGGTCGATGTTGCGCGTCTGAACCGGTCCGCCAAAGCATCCCAGGCCGCCAAAGCCGATGTCGTCCAGCACCAAAAAGACCACATTGGGTGAGCCCTTGGGTGCTTTTGCCGGCTCCAGGCTGCAGGGAATTGAGTCCTTGTAGCTGAGGCCGATCTTCTGGCCCTCACAGGTTCCACTCTCCCGCGACGAGGGAGACAAAGTGGATGTATCAACACCTTCTGCCGACTGGATGACCAGGACGGTCTCCCTCTGAGGCGATATGACATCCTCATTCGCCACATCGGCAAGAGTGGAGCTTTCGGTCAGGATTTTTCTTCGGTTCGTCACCAACTCCAGAGCCGATCTCTCCGCCGATCCGGGGGAAGAGCTGCTCTTATCGTCAGCAGCCATCTTCTGAAGCGATGATTGGCTTTGTGCCGTCGCTAAAGCATCCGATACCCTGGAGGGATCATTCTCTTCCCCAGCAATGGTATCGGAGGCAATAATGACGAATAAAAAAATTAAAAAAGCCATTATCAAGCTAATTAGCTTAGAAATGATTAATCCTCCTGGTTCATTTTATCTGTCATGGCAATATATGGCCTTTTGCCCGCCTCATCTCTCCATAGTGAACTGCCATTACAGGATGGCGTTATTGCTGATCCGGGTCGAATTCGGACTATATTTGCTTGCGAGCTTGGCCGATCCTTTGCTCTCCCTCGCTGTCATGCACAATGATCCCTCTTTCTCCCGGCGGCCCCCGGGGAAAGTCCCTGTATCTTTCCAGAAGGGCAATGGCCTCCTCGATCTCGATGATCTGACGGGCTATGAGCGTCTCCGCCAGCCTCTCCGCCTCCTGGGCATCGATTTTTTTTCCCAGCCCCCGGCACTCCGAGGCCATGAGCTTTCCCCGGTCCAGGTAGAAGGGATAGCTGCGGCAGAGCATTGGCCGGACAGAATAAATGGCGCACACTCCTCCCTGGTAGAAGCGGCAGGCTTCCCCCACTTTGGCCAGCCTCCACTCCAGAGTATGAAAATAGCCCTCAGTGTCCCACTCACCCTCCTGGGGCGGCTCTGCCACCTCCGCCCAGGAGAGGCCGGTGGCCTCCTCTATAGCCCTGATCTCCTGGGGAAAGACCAGGACGCTGTTGTCCTCGCCCCGGCAGCACTCTCCGCAGCCCTGGCATGAGAATCCCATATCCCGGATCTCTGCCGCCAGGTCGACCTTGCTTTGAGCTTTAGCCTTTCTGAGATCCTCTCTCAGATCGGCAATTCTGGAGGCCATCTCCGGAGATGCGCCCTCGCCCTTCCTTTCCTCTATCTCCGGCATAAAGAGATGAAATTGTCCAGTAGCTCGGCCCCGTGCTCGGTGTGGACCACCTCAGGGTGCCACTGCACCCCGTATAAGGGCCGGTCCAGGTGCCTCATGGCCTCTATCTCGCAGACGGCAGAGCGGGCCAGGGTCTCAAATCCCTCCGGGAGGACAGACACCTGGTCCATATGGGAGGCCCAGGTCTTGAACCTGGCTGGAAGGCCCTTCAGGATGTCGTCCTCCTTTAAGACCTCCACATCCACCTCGGCATATCCACCCATGCTGCCGGGGACGACCTTTCCGCCGAAGGCGGTGCCCATAAGCTGCATTCCCAGGCAGATTCCCAGAATGGGGATCTCCAGCTTTCGCAGATAATCCTCGCATCGCCCTGCCCTATCCAGGGAGGGACCCCCTCCCAGAATCAGGCCGTCGGCATCGATCTTCTCCGGAGCGGTCTGGTTGGAGACCAGGTCCGTCTCCACCTTCTCTCTGATGGCACGGCGAATCAGATGATTGAACTGCCCATGATTGTTGATTACCAGAATGCGCATTGCTACCCCTTGCTGCGCATTATGAAGATATACCTTTTGGCCACAATAATCAATTTTTTATAGAAATAAAATATTTAATAATTTTCCCTTGCTTCCTGGCGTACAGATTTATAGGAATATGACCTTAGGAATAGAGCATGATGGCATCATTTGATAGGGTAATGGTGGGTGAAGCGCTTGTAGGTGAGGGGCCTGAGATCGCTCATATCGATCTGGTCATAGGGCGGAAAGGCAGCTTTGTAGAGCAGGCTTTCGTCAATGCCCTTTCATCACCGGCCGTGGGTCATACTCCACTATTGGCCGTGCTGGAGCCCAACCTTCCGGCCAAGCCTGCCACGCTCATGGTCAACAAGGTCACCATAAAGGGAGCGGACCAGGCGGTGCTCATCTTTGGCCCGGCACAGGCGGCTGTGGCCAAGGCGGTTATGGACTGCGTGGGAGAAGGAGTCCTGCCCCAGGAACTGGCCGAGGAGCTGATGATCATAGTCTCCGTGTTCATCGAGTGGGATGCAGAGGACAAGAAGAAGATCTATGAGTACAACTATCTGGCCACAAAGCAGGCCATACAGCGCGCCGTGCTACAAAAGCCAGATGCATCAGAGGTCTTATCCCGGAAGGACTCGGCCAGGCATCCCTTTGCCTGAGAGAATTCAAGCCTCTCGGGGCTGGATCAAGGCCGCGCAGTCTCTTTCAGCCCTGGAGGGATGGCAGGATGCAAAGGCCGACTGCATCCATATTTGATTAACAGACGGTTCATATGAGGCTCCGGAGTGGCTGAGGAAGCTGACAGACCCTCTATGTGAAAAAAAGATTCATTAATGGATGCTCCAACATCATTGTCAATGTGCTAAAAGGAAAATGAGTGGGGAAGAGATGAGATATATGGAGAGTGAGGATATGGGAAAATTCAAAGCCAAGCATAAGGACAAATTCAACTGTGCAATTAGGCAGAAACATTTGACCCGATTTTTCATTCTTGCCGTTCTGATGGTCGCGGGCATTTTCTTAATCCTGCCCGCCTCAACGGCACAGGAATGGCCCTTCGATGACGGGGACATTGGTCTCGGCACACCTGATATGGGCATGGGGGATGGAATGGCTCCCGCCGCTAACCAGCCACCTGTCATCACCGATCTTGAGAGCAACCCGTCCAGCCCCCAGTTGGCGGGCAGCACTATCAGATGGACGGCCAGGGCAAGAGACCCGGAAGGCGAGCCTCTGTCCTTTCTCTTCCAGGTTAAGGGCCCCTATACGGGAGGATCATGGCGGACTATAGCCGACTGGTCCTCAGAAAATCGCTTTGTTTGGGATACCGGTTCATATTCGGCGGGAGATTATGAGATAAAGGTTCGGGTAGAGGACAGGTCTTTAGGAGAGGCAGAAAAGACCGCCTACTTCCAGCTTAACGAACCAGAGCCGCAACCTCGAGAGATCAAGGAAGAAGCCCGTCCGGCTCCGGTGGAGGAGCAGGCATTTGTTCCAACCCCGACCGTCTCTCCTTATCAGGAGCAAACTGCTATTCCAGATCAAGGCTTCTATCCTGATCAGACATCCTATCAGGAGCAAGAGGTTGAAGCTCAGAGGCAAGCCCCTCCCAATCAGGCTCCGGTTATGACCGGACTGACCTCTTCTCCCGCCAGCCCCCAGGAGGCAGGCAGCGCGGTGAGTTGGACGGCAGAAGCAGTGGATGATGAGGGGGATAGATTGCAGTATATCTTCTGGCTGGACGGAATCCCCCAGACCGATTGGCAGGATATGCCTCAATGGATCTGGTACACCTCCGCCAGCCAGGCCGGGACTCATAGCATAGAAGCCCTGGTCAGGGACAACAACCACAATCCAGAAGGAGACTCTTCCAAGAGCTCATCTTTTACATTGAACCGGCCCAATGAAAGACCGGAGATCATTAATTTCGCTTCGGACAAGTCCAGCCCCCAACAGGCCGGCTCCACTGTGATCTGGACGGTTGAGGCCAGGGATGGGGACGGAGATGCCATCCAGTACCAGTTCTCTCTGGACGGCTATACCGTCCAGGATTGGTCGGACAGCCCGTCCTGGAGTTGGTCGCCAGATCAGATAGGCATGCATACGGTTGAGGCCAGGATCAGAGATGGCAATCATGATCTCAATGGCGACGACGCCCGAAGCGAGAGATTTGAGATCGCCCTGCCGCCCAACCAGGCTCCAGCCTTTAGACAGCTCTCACCGGACCGGCAAAGTCCCCAGATGACGGGCACAGTTGTGACCTGGACAGCATCGGCATCTGATGCCGAGGGTGATCCAGTGCAGTTCCAGTTCTCAATGGACGGCAACGTGGTACAGGAATGGTCGGACAGCTCGACATGGAGCTGGACGGCTGATCAGCTGGGAACGCATACCGTTGAGGTCAAAGTCAGAGACGGCCAGCATGATCCCAATGGAGACGGCTCACTTAGCTCTTCCATGGAGATCGTTGCGCCAGCCAACATTGCCCCAACCCTGACCTCCCTGAATCCGGACAAAGAGAGCCCACAGGTGACCGGGACGACTGTAGCCTGGAATGCGATAGCAACCGATGCCGAGGATGATCCCCTCCAGTTCCAGTTCTCTCTGGACGGAAGTGTGGTCCAGGACTGGTCGGATAGCCCGGCCTGGAGCTGGACGGCAGATCAGGTCGGAACGCATGCGGTCGAGGTCAAGGTCAGAGACGGCCAGCATGATATCAATGGAGACAGCTCACTGAGTGCGTCCTTCGAGATCGCTCCGCCAGCCAACACTGCCCCAACCCTGACCTCCCTGAATCCGGACAAAGAGAGCCCACAGGTGACCGGGACGACTGTAGCCTGGAATGCGGCTGCAACCGATGCAGAGGACGATCCTCTCCAGTTCCAGTTCACATTGGACGGGAATGTGGT
>CALMJN010000409.1 GCA_937864385.1 uncultured Methanosarcinales archaeon
GGATTGAGATCGGTTACATTGTCATACGCCAGGAGAGCAGAGCTATGATCTTCCAAGATTGAACGGAGAAGACCCAGGTTAAACCAAGCATCTTCATTATTGGTGTCCAGTTCTACGGTCTTTTCAAAGGCTGCAATGGCCTCACTGTTCCTGTCCAGATCAGCCAAGATCAGAGCCTTAGAATACCAGGCACCGGACAGATTGACATCCCTCTCTGTGGCCTCATTAAGAGCCAGCAAAGCCTCTCTGAGGCTTCCCCGGTTTGCCAGGGCAATCCCCTTGCTGTACCAGGATAGAGCCACCTGCGGATTTAATTCGATGGCTTCATCGAAGGCTTCTATGGATTCATTGTAAAGTCCGAGTTGGGCCAGGGCCATCCCTTTTTCATACCAGGCTTCCGCCAGACGGGAGTCTATTTCAGTCGACTCATTGAAAGCGATGAGAGCTTCAGCATACTGCTTTAATCCACTCAATGCCTGTCCTTTCTTCATCCGGGCGGAAGCATTGAACTCATCCAGCTCAATTGATTTTTCATAGCAGTCAAGTGCAACTGCGAAGGACTCTCTCTCCAAGAAACCATCGCCCATCTGCTGCCAGTAGTCAGCCGTGTACTCTTTTCCGGAAGCACATGCTAAGCTTGACGCGAGAGCAAGCAAGATTAAAATAACTCTGATTTCGATTTAGATACCTCCGGATTTTTCCTCATTGCCTAGAGCTCTTTGCCAAGAGAGGTTGTCGTCAATTTAACATGTTTTACGCCTTTCAGAGTCATCATTTTTTCCGCGGCCTTTCTCACCTCATCACCCTCGCCTCTGAGCACAACAACCTCCAGACAAATGTCCTGATCCAAATGAATATGTAAGCTTGACTTTATTGTGCTGCCGAAATCATGTTGAATCTCCGTGAGGCTATCCTCCAGGCCTCTTTGGGCATGATCGTACAAAATAGTGATCACACCCACCCGTTCCCCTTCCACATCGCTCATCCATTCGAAATTGACTATATAATTTCTTATGGCGTCCCGAACTCCCTCTGAGCGAGAAGAATAGCCTCGCTGTTGTATGATTTCATCAAACTTATTTAGCAAATTTTCTGGCAATGAGACACCTATTCTCATTAAGTCTTGATCCATATTTTATCACGATGGAAGACTAATATTACTTAGTATTAAGCTTATCGGATAGATTAGGAGGATATCTAATTTG
>CALMJN010000410.1 GCA_937864385.1 uncultured Methanosarcinales archaeon
TCGGCCTGCTCACTCCACACCAGGTGGTCCATGAGACTGTGCGCTACTCTATGGATCATGACATTCCCCTCAACTCTCTGGAGGGCTTTCTGCGCCAGATCATCGGGTGGAGAGAATTCATGCGTGCCGTCTATATTCTGGAGGGTGAGCAGCAGCGCAGGCAGAATTTTTGGGGGCACCACCGGCCAATGCCGGCATCATTTTATGGGGCATCGACAGGAATCGAGCCGATCGACAGATCGATTCAAAGGCTGCAAGAGACTGCCTACTTAAACCATATCGAGAGGCTCATGCTCCTGGGAAATTTCCTGCTTCTCTGCGAGATCGACCCCCAGGAGGTTTATCGATGGTTCATGGAGATGTTCATAGATGCCTATGATTGGGTCATGGTCCCCAATGTATTCGGCATGAGCCAATATGCGGACGGCGGCCTGATCACCACCAAGCCCTATGTAAGCTCTTCAAGCTATATCCTGCGCATGAGTGACTACAAAAAAGGCCACTGGTGCAGGATATGGGATGGCCTCTACTGGCGTTTCGTCTTTAAACACCGTGAGACTCTGGCCAAAAATCCGCGCATGAGACTGACGGTAGCCAATCTCGACCGCATGGATGAGAGATTGCGGCGCGAGCATCTGGCGGTGGCGGAAGAGTTCCTGCATAAGCTTTCTTGAGAAGGAAGAGAGGAGAGAAGGAAGAGAGAGGAAAGAAGGAGAGAATGGAAGAATCAATTGGGGCAGCCAAGCCCATCAATGACCTGGTGCGCAACATAGGCAGTTGCTGCCTTTTAGCTGGATAGAAGATCCTTTGCCCTCCGCCTCCGCTCAAAAGATATAAATCTTGACAAAGGATGTATTCTGCTATCTGATTCAGGGGAAGGCGTGGTATTTTATGAAACTGTCATGGCCGGTTATGGCTGGGCTGATAATCTTTTTGCTCTTGATCGTATGGACGCTTTATGGGGTGCTTGTTTCCATGTCGGTATCTCAAGCAGATTATGATGTACTGGATACATTGGAGAATGGAGTGGAGATCAGGGCCTATCCCCAGGAGATCTGGGCTACCACAGTTGCCGATGACCAGAACAGTGCCTTCAGCCCCCTGTTCAGGTACATATCCGGGGACAATGAGAAGAGCGAAAAGATAGAGATGACAGCGCCAGTGGTTACGGCAGCATCACAGCCGGCTGGAAATGACTCGGCCAAGGGGGAGAAGATCGAGATGACGGCGCCGGTGGTGACCATGAATACGGAGGAGGGCATGTTCATGGCTTTTATAATGCCGGAGCGATTCGATATGCAGAGCATTCCGAGGCCCTCATCAAGCCTGGTCAAGCTAAAGTTGGTCGAGCCGAGAAAGCTGGCTGTGATCAGATTTTCCGGTTATATGAGCCAGGAAAGCTATGATAAGAATCTAAAGCAGCTGAGAGAGGCACTGGAAGAGCGAGCGATATCTACAGTGGGAGAGCCGCAGTTGATGCAGTATAACGATCCCTGGACTCCGCCCTTCTCTCGCAGAAATGAGATTGCATTGCAGGTGATAGACGACAGTCTGGCCGGAGCATAAAGGGCAAAAGTGCATTTTGCCCGGGTGATTGGAGAGGGCATGAGGGTAATGGACAGGAGCCGGCCCGGTTTGAGTCTATCGGGCAAAGATTTTAACTGGTTTAAGGTCTTATGGTTGTGGAGGTGTTCTCATGAGTGGAGCTGACCAATTTTTGTGCTTTGTAAAGGACGGGGAGATTAAGATTCTGCTTCCGGAGTCGGAGGCAGGAAATGTGGTAAGGCTGACGGAGATGCCTATGCAGGCGGCAGTTGCACCTGAAGTTCAGGAGATCTCGGTTAAGAAGCATGAGGGAAAGGCGATTATGGTTACTGGCCGCTCAGGCGGTGGCTGGATTTATTCGGCAGAGCTGATCGAAACTGCGGGGCCGATCTTGAGCGCATTGGTGCAAAAGGTCTTCAGCCGATAGATCGCGGCATAATTAAATGGCTCCTTCAGCCATTCATTTTATCCAGCCGAGCTTCCTTTCTATGACCGCCTCGGCATTCTCGGTCAGGATTACGCGCTGGGCCTTGAGCCGTCCGCTCTTGGCTATGACGCGGGGGTCGCTGACATTGCGGGCCTCTGACCGGATTCTATAGCCGTGCAGGGCGTCTCCTGCCTCGTAGCAGCACCTGGGCGCACGCTTTTAAAATTGCGTTCCATCAGATGGCCTCAGAGGTGGTCTGGCCTGCCTTGTCCTGCGCCTTTCTGATTGTTGCCACGATCTCACCCTTGTTGTCGGGCATAGCAGATTATGTTGGCAACAAAAAGACTTATTTAAAATCCTTCTGCTATCTCGGCGGTATTTCGGTTATGTTTTTGTATTTTTTTGAAGGACTGGACACCTTATGGATTGGTATTTTGTTCTTTATACTGGGAAGTATCGGTTTTTGGGGTAGTTTGGTCTTTTA
>CALMJN010000411.1 GCA_937864385.1 uncultured Methanosarcinales archaeon
GGTTAAAATAGATTTGGGGCTAAGAGGAAAGATATATGAGCCAGATAGTCGCGGGGATCTTTGCTCATAGGGGCCTGGCCTCCTTTAGGATCCGCCTTCGGAGCAGCCAATAAAGGCCCTGCTCTGTAACCACATCCACCTTTCGATTCAGGAGATCCTCCAGCTCCACCACCAGCTTGGACAGATCCAGGAGACTCCGGCCCGGTTCAAGTTCGACCAGAAAATCAATGTCACTATTCTCACCCGCTTCTCCACGGGCTAGGGAGCCGAAGATGCGTACATTGCAAGCCCCGTGCTTGGCGGCAATTTTCATGATCTCTTCCCGGCGGGATTTTAGTGTATTATCCAGTTCCATGATTTTGCACTTCTATGCTCTTCTTAGCTTTTATTCTAATTAAATTTAACATAACAGAAATCACTGCTGTGCAGCCTGGATATTCTATCAGTCCTGCCGGGCTATTCCGTCGGCAAATAGCCACAATCCCCGCTGCTCAGACAAATCAGCCTTTTCGAGGATAATGCTAACGCTAAAAAGAGAACGTCCATTCTACTTTCTGCCCTCGTCCCTCCCTAAGGGAGACATCATCCTGAACCTCTCCACCGCCTCGGCGATGCAGTCTGCCACATAGTCCACCTGCTCCTGGTTGTTGGAGCGGCCCATGGTGATGCGAAGAGAGCCGTGGCACTGCTCAGGCCGCAGGCCCAGGGCCAGCAGCACATGAGAAGGCTCCAGCTTATGTGAGGAGCAGGCCGATCCCGTTGACACGGCAATTCCTTTGGAGTCGAGGTAAAGCAGAAGCGACTCGCCCTCCACATAGGAGAAACCCAGATTCAGGCTGCCGGGAAGCCTTTTTTCCATGCTTCCATTGATCCAGGCATCCTTGACCCGCCCCAGCACCAGTTCCGCCAGCCGATCTCGCAGCTCTACCAGCCTATGCCCTTCTGCCGCCATCTCTTCCCTGGCCAGATCCGCTGCCCTGGCCAGGCCCACAATTCCCGCCACATTCTCCGTTCCGGATCGTAGATTCCTCTCGTGCCCGCCGCCGGTGGCCAGGCTCTGTATCTTGGTGCCCCGGCGGATGAATAGTGCTCCCACGCCCTTGGGCCCGTAGAGCTTGTGGGCGGAGAGGGAGAGGAGATCTGCGCCCATGGCTTCAACATCCACAGGGATCTTGCCCACCGTTTGCACGGCATCGGTATGCAGGTAAATGTCTCTATCCGCCGCCAGCCTGCCCACCTCTTCCAGGGGCTGAATAGTTCCGACCTCATTGTTGGCATGCATTATGGATATGAGAATGGTGTCCGGGCGGATGGTCCTCTCCAGCTCGGACAGCTCGATCAAGCCCTCACGGTTTACGGGCAGGTAGGTGACCGTGAAGCCCTCCCGCTCCAGGCTGCGGCAGGTCTCCAGAATGGCCGGATGCTCGATCTGGCTGGTGATGATGTGCCGGCCGGAATTGCGGTTTTTGTAGGCTATGCCCCGCAGAGCTAAATTGTCCGACTCCGTCCCTCCCGAGGTGAAGACTATCTCCCCGGGATCGGCATTGAGCAGGCGGGCCACCTTTTGGCGCGACTCTTCCAGAGCCTCTCTGGCCTCCCTGCCGAAGCCATGCAGGCTGGAGGCATTGCCGAACTTATCTGAAAAGTAGGGAAGCATGGCCTCTAAGACCTCGGCAGCCACGGGGGTGGTGGCAGAGTGGTCCATATAAATGGGTTTCATCGGTCTTAATTTAGAGATGCTAGGGTAAATAGCTGGCGAAATCGATCAACGGGCTATGGCCAAGAGGAAGATTCCAGGGACAGGCCTCAAGGACAAGAAACTATAAGTAAGGAGCAGATGACCGGAGGAGCATGGAAATATCCATCCCCCTGTTCTCCACGCCGCTTCTTATATCCGCAGCCCTGATCGGCCTTGGCTTTCTAGCTTATCTCTATTCGGCCCGGGCCGGCGTGATTTTAATGGGAGCAGGCAGTGTGATCATGGGGGGCGTGGTCATCCTCGATCTTCCCCACGGCATGGGCCTGCAAAGTTTGATTTTATTCGGAATGACCGTGCTGGTGGGCGGATGGATGGTTTATATCGGCATCAAAAATGGCTAGAGGCCCGGTCTCGGACTGCAATTTTGATTTTGGACTGTCTTGATAAGAAATCTTTTATCTTTGCCTTTACTACTGGCTTTGCAGCCATCTCAATTGCACAATGACCGAATATGCATTGAAGCCATTGACTGGCAAGAGGAGGGTT
>CALMJN010000412.1 GCA_937864385.1 uncultured Methanosarcinales archaeon
ACAAGGACTATCGCTTGGTAGAGATCTGAAGAACAGAATTTATATAATATTTATACATATACAACTAATAAGAGAGAACGAGGTGTGGCATCATGAAGGTTGTGGCATTCAACGGCAGCCCCCATAAGGACGGCAACACCGCAGTCCTGCTGGGAGCAGTTCTCCATGAGCTGGAGAGCCGGGGCATAGAGACGGAGCTGATTCATCTTAAGGGTCCTCTTTCCGGATGCAGGGCATGTTTTTCATGCTATGAGAAAAAGAGCGGCCGCTGCGCCCAGGAGGGAGATATGATCAACCTCTGCATTGAGAAGATGGCGGAGGCGGACGGGATTATCATCGGCTCGCCCACCTACTTTGCCGATCTCACCCCGGAGACCAAGGCCCTCATCGACCGGGCCGGATTCGTGGCCAAGGCCAATGGGGACATGTTCAGGCGCAAGGTGGGTGCTGCAGTGGTGGCGGTGCGCCGGGCCGGTGCCATTCACGTCTTCGACTCCATCAACCACCTCTTTTTCATCAGCCAGATGATCGTGGCCGGCTCCAGCTACTGGAACATCGGGCTGGGCCGGGAGGAAAAGGACGTGGAGAACGACGAAGAAGGATTGGCGACCATGAGGAAGTTGGGGGAGAACATGGCCTGGCTGATAAATAGAATCAAGGATTGATGCCCTGATATGCCTATTGAACATGAGACTGTAGTATCCTTAAATCTGATATTGCAGCTGGCTCTCTTTATCGCCCTGATCTATGCTCTCCTCTTGGCCAGGAGAAGAGAATTCAAGAGGCACTGTTTGATGCTCCGCATGGCATTTGCCGCTCAGATCCTGGCCATCCTCCTCCTGATGTCCCCGGCCATGGGCATACTCCTGGAGCCGGGAGTGCCAACGAGCTTCCTCGTCGCAGAGATCTTCCTCCACCATGCCCTTGGCCTGGCCGTGATACCTCTATTCATCTACATCAACCTGGTATACGAGAAAAGACTCTCTCCACGGTTTTCCATGAGATCTGCCATGCAGGCGGCAGCAGGCATGTGGGTTGCCTCGCTGCTCATGGGATTTCATCTCTATTTCTATCTGAATTATTGATGTAGACCCTCAGCCTGCCCAGAAGGTTGATACAAGCAGATGCTGCTTTATTTAACTGAGATTCAAATTCAGAGATTTCCTTATAATCAATGGCAGGAAGAAGTATAGAGATATATAAATCTTTT
>CALMJN010000413.1 GCA_937864385.1 uncultured Methanosarcinales archaeon
GGGTTCTTCAAGACATATATAGCCTATCTCTTGCTGGCAATGAAGCCCAATCTCTTCAATTGTCTGGCGGTTTTTCTGGTCTCATTCAGCGTGTATACTCTGGACAAGATTGCGGACATGGATAAGGATGTTGCCAGCATGCCGACCAGAGCCAGATTCTTAAAAGGGAGGAGAGATCTGGCCATAGTCTACTCTTCTCTGGCATATTTGCTCTCTATAATCATTATATTCGTAGGAAGGCCATTATCATCCTCCTTACTACTGGTTCCCATGGCCGCCAACATCGTATATGGTACAAGGCTGATTCCCGGATTCCCGAGGCTGAAGGATATTCCGGTCATGAAGAATGCCATCGTGGCTCTTTCTTGGGCTATTGTCACTGTTCTGATTCCGGTTACATATCAATACCAGCTGTCTTTGGGTCCATCTCCTTCTCTGGTCTTCGTGGTAATATATTTTATGTTTATAAAAACATTCATTGACACAGTCCTCTACGACATCAGAGATGAGGCGGGCGACAGAATAAACAATGTGAGGACCATACCTGTGCTTATCGGCCTAAAAAATACAACCAAAGTTCTCCTCATCCTTAACAGCACATTGATCCTGGGGCTGCCATGGTTTGAAGGTCTGAGCAGATTTCTGGTCTTGTCCCTGATCATATATGGCTATGCTTATATCCTTTACTTCCGCGAGAGACGCGATCCGCTTTTGCTCGATTTATGCGTGGAAGGAGAATGGATGCTCGCTAGCCTTTTATTGGTCGGAATAATGAAGTGCTTGGAACCCAGCCTTCTAGTCTAGTTTAAAGGATACTGTCGCCCGGAGGCTGTTTATGCCTCCGCTGCCTCATAATCGGTATCAATGGTATCCTGCAGCCCGTCTTCGGTATGTGCCGTCACCATGCGCTCAGAGACATCCTGATCGGAGAGTATCTCCAAAAAACGCTTGGTATATCCATCCCTCTCCGAGGCCTTCTGGCTGTCGAAGATATTTCTGTACTCGGAGATTGTAGATGGGGCAACATGCAGACTTTCAGCCATCTCTTTGACTGATTTATTGGACTCACCCAGACGGAGAAACTCATCCTTGTCAAAGGGCGGTTTTAAATCGCTTTCTCGGAATAAATGCAGTTTAATTCTGGCTCGACTTACGGTCTTATTGAGAGCCCGATCTCCCAACTGTTCAGCGATTTCAGTATCGCTAAGCCCTTTATAAAATAGCCTGACTACGGAGGAGAGTTGTTCAGCTGTCAGCTTGGTCTGAATGCCGTATTGTTTTATCATCTCCCGGACCACACCGAGCAAGGCCAGCTCGATTTCACCGCTTCCCCGGAGACTGCCATGACGGGTAGCCTGCTTCTCCACGACCTTGGTTGTAGCGCCAATCTTCAAAACGAGGTCCCGAAGCTGATCAGTCCTGCCACTCAAACATTCACCCCTTGGAAACTCCCCTGTTTATAGTATAAAGAGATTTCCATTGTATTCCAAATCTATTTATACCCGAGACTCGTCTAGGAGGGCGGAATGTCCGAGACCAGCATATACGTAGTGAAGACCACTGCAAATCAAGAGAGATCAGTGGCTAACATGATCGCCCAGATAGCACGCAAAGAGAAATATGATATCAGGGCATTGCTGGTACCAGATGTGCTGAAAGGATATGTTCTTGTCGAGTCTCCAGCCCCTGAAATTGTAGATCAGGCAATTCAAGGAGTACCCCATGCACGCTCTGTTATCAAAGGAGCCTCCAGCATTGGAGAGGTGGAGCACTTTCTATCCCCCAAGCCCGCCGTAATCGGCATAAATGAGGGAGCAATAATTGAGCTAATTTCCGGGCCGTTCAAGGGAGAGAAAGCGAGGGTCAAACGGGTAGATGTTGCCAAAGAAGAGATAACCGTAGAGCTCTTTGAAGCCATGGTTCCCATACCCATAACCGTGCGAGGAGATCACGTCCGCGTGCTCAGCAAGGATGAAGCCACATAATTTAGAGGTGACAAGTATTGGCTAATATGGTAGAAGCATTGGTCCCTGGCGGGAAGGCTAGCGCCGGGCCGCCGCTCGGTCCAGCCTTAGGACCACTGGGCGTAAATGTAGCCCAAGTGGTTGCCAAGATCAATGAGCAGACCAAAGATCTCAATGGAATGCAGGTTCCGGTTAAGGTAATAGTCAAGTCCAGAACGGAATTTGAAATCGAGGTTGGAACTCCTCCCACATCCGCCCTGATCATCAAAGAGATGGGCTTGGAAAAGGGCAGCGGAGATAACACCGTTGTAGGGAACCTGACTATGGAGCAGGTCCTCAAGATTGCCAACATCAAGAGAAAGGGACTTTTATCCAAGACCATGAAGCATGCCGCCAGCGAGGTCATAGGCACTGCCGGAAGCCTGGGAGCGACCATTGAGGGCCTGTCCAGCAAAGAAGCCCAGCTGGCTGTATCCAGCGGCAAATTCGATGAGATACTGGAAGCGAAGGCTTAAATAGAGAGTTGTTATCTGAATTCTGATTCTCTTTTTTGAGAAGCCGTAGAAGACCATAGTGTCGCAGACTACGGAGGATTGAAATGGATATAGAAGAAGCCGTTAAACAGGCTATCACCGAGGCGCCTGCCAGGAAGTTCAGCGAGAGCGTGGATCTGGCTATCAACCTCCATAACATCGACCTTTCCATACCCGGAAACCGGGTAGATGCCGAGGTTATGCTCCCCCACGGGCTTGGCAAACCGACCAAGATCGCTGTATTCGCCGCCGGAGAGACGGCCTTGCGGGCCAAGAGCGCTGGAGCGGATCGGGTCATATCCGGGGACGAGATCAAAGAGTTCGCCGGAGACAAGAGAGCTGCGCGCAAACTGGCTGACGAGTACAAGTTCTTCATAGCAGAAACTCAGTTCATGCCCGTGATAGGTAAGAGCTTGGGTTCCATCTTAGGCAAGAGGGGCAAGATGCCAACGCCACTGCCTCCCACCCAGGATGTAATCCCGCAAGTGCAGAGGCTCGAGAACATGATCAGGATCAGGTCCAGGGATAGACCGACCTTCCACCTGACTGTTGGGAACAGAAATATGAATACCAAAGAGCTGGCTGATAACATAGAAGCTGTCCTGACCAAGCTCGAGCAGACCCTTAAGGATGGCCGGCATAACCTGAAGTCGGTTTATGTCAAGACCACCATGGGTCCTTCCATCAAGGTGATCTAGATGGCAGCAGAGACTCGTCATACTGCCCATATACCGCAGTGGAAGATCGATGAGGTATCTGAGCTTGTGGAGAAGATAGGCAATAGCCGGGTAGTGGGCATTGTCGGCGTGCGGGAGATCCCTGCAGACAGCATTCAGCAGATGCGAGGCGATCTGCGGGGCAATGTAGAGATAAGGATGGTCCGCAATACCATAGCCCACCGCGCCCTGCAGGAATCAGCTCCTGAGATCAGACAGCTTTCGGACTACATCGAAGATCAGACTGCCTTGATCTTTTCCGATGAGAATCCCTTCAAGCTCTACCGCCTTCTGGAAAAGGGCAAGAGGCCCATGCCCATCAAGGCCGGGGCACGCGCCCCCAGGGATATTGTAATTGAAGCCGGAGAGACATCGTTCTCGCCGGGACCAATGGTGGGCAAGCTCCAGGCTGCAGGAATACCTGCCGCCATCAAGGGCGGAAAGGTGGTCATCAACCAGAAGGTCACCCTGGCCAAAGAGGGAGAGGTCGTCCCCGCCAAGACGGCGGATATTCTCAAGACCATGGAGATCTTCCCCAGAAATGTGGGCCTGGAACTGAGGGCTGCATATGAGGGAGGACTGATCTTCAAGGTTTCCGACCTTACCATTGATGTGGAGGCACAGCTTTCGGAGCTGTCTGCTGCATCGGCCAAAGCCTTCGGACTGGCGGTTGAGATCGGCTACGCTACCCCGAGCACAGTCGGACCCATGCTGGCCAGAGCCCAGAGGCGCGCTCATGCCCTGGTGCTGGAGACGGGAATGCCCGTGCCCGGCATGATGGAGATGCTCCTGGCCAAGGCCGCCGCCAATGCCAGAGCCCTGGCTGGTCTAGCCAGCGGAGAAGCAGCTGCTCCAGCTCCTGCCGCAGCCGCTCCCGAGACCGAAGCTGCCGCCCCTGAAGAGAAAGAAGAGAAGAAGGACGAAGAGGAGACCGCCGCCGGACTGGGCGCTCTCTTCGGATGAAGATTAAATCAAATTTCGAGGTTGATCTAAATGGAATATGTATATGCTGCTCTGCTGCTTCACAGCGCAGGCAAAGATGTTAACGAGGATGGAATAAAGAAGGTCGTTGAGGCATCCGGTGTGGCTGCCGACGAGGTCAGGATCAAGGCCCTGGTTGCCGCCCTGGA
Organism: uncultured Methanosarcinales archaeon; assembly: GCA_937864385.1. Taxonomy (GTDB): domain Archaea; phylum Halobacteriota; class Methanosarcinia; order Methanotrichales; family Methanotrichaceae; genus Methanothrix. Next base: position 4,344 of record CALMJN010000413.1, read on the forward strand.
GGGTGTGGACATCGCCACAGTTCTCTCCCAGGCTGCAGCCGTACCCGTGGCCGCCGCAGCCGCAGCTCCGGCAGCAGCTGCTGCTCCCGCTGCCAAGGCTGAGGCCAAGGCAGAGGAGAAGGAGGAAGACAAGGAGGCAGCTGAGGAGAGCGGCGTCGAGGGCCTGGGGGCTCTCTTCGGATAGGCTCTTCTTCCACCCTTTTTTTCTTTTTTTCTCTTTTGCGTCTCATATCTTTCAGTTTCATCTTTCCGTTCTCCAGAACAAGAAATGCTTTTTAAACATGGACCCGTTTTCCCTTTCATTATGGCATGGGTCATGTGGCTGACAGGCCTTCCAGGCTGCGGGAAGACCACTATTGCAAAGAAAGTTAGGTCGCGGCTCCAGGAGAAGGGCATAGCAGTCAAGATTCTGCAACTGGATGAGATCAGAAGAGCGATAACCCCAGTGCCCCGCTACACCGAGGAGGAGAGGGACATTGTCTATGCCAGCCTGGCCTATATGGGCAAGCTGCTGGCGGAGGCTGGGGTCAATGTGATCATCGATGCCACCGCCAACAGGAGGCGCTACCGGGATCTGGCCCGCCGGCTGGTCCCCCACTTCGCCGAGGTCTTTATCCGTGCTCCCCTTTCCGTATGCATGGAGAGGGAGGCAGAGAGAGCAGCACAGTTCTCCCCCAAAGGAATCTACAAAAAGGCAGGCACAGAAAAGGCCCCTGTGCCCGGGGTCAATGTGGCCTACGAGGAGCCTCTCGCCCCGGAGATAGATGTGGATACGACCACCATGAACCCGGAAGAGTCCGCCGGCTACATTGCAGAGAGAGCTCTTGATCTCTTCAATGCTCCTGCCGGCAGATAGCTGAAGGCGCAGGGGCAAGTCTTTCCCTTTCTAATCCCTCCAGTCCTGCCAGGATGGGAGCAAAATTCGTCTCAGCATTCTTTTTCTTCATCGCTGCCAGCCTGGCTACATCCTCCCGGCGGACCTCTTGGCTTTCAAATGCCAGCCCCACCAGCAGCCGCTCCCCCCGAAGGGACCTGACGACCACAGTGGAGAAGCCCTCCGGGCTGCCGATAGAGCCGATGGAGATATCCGCCAGCCGGCTCACCAGATCACCGCAATAGTCGCAGCCCTCCCGGACCAGCTCATGCAGTTCGCTGACCCGGCAGGAGTGCTCCCGCCCTTCCGCCTGGATTAAAAACTTACCTCTGGCAATCTGGACCTTTGATGCTTTAGCCAGATCCAGGCCGAAAAGCTGGTCTATGTGGCTTTTCAGCCGGACATAGTCAAAGCTCTCAAAGCAGAACAGGCCGATTAGATAGATCTCCGCATCCGGAAACCGGCGGGAAAAATAGCCTGCCCTCTGCAGGCACCTCACCACCCGGATCTGGCAGGGCGTGCCCACCACCGCCACCTTTTTCCTCCCCTTCTGCAGGGCCTCCATAAGTGGAGGGGCAACTGAGATGCGCACATACTTGGTCCCTCTGGCCTCTAATATGGAATCGGCATCCTCAGCCAGAAAAGCTGCTGCGCCATATCTCTTATCCGCCTTCACCACCACCGCCGCATCCAGCAGTCCCGCTTCCATCCCCTGGAGGAGAATTGCCGTAACCATCCCCCCATCCTGGCCCTCGATTGCGCTCCTGCCAGCAAACATCCGCCTGCAAATGCCTAGATCGCCATCAATCGTGCCATCGAGGAACTGGGCTTCCAGTTCAACGATATCGGAGGCAAGGAGGGGATAGATATTCTCTCTCCTCCTGGCCGAGCTGGTGGGACAGACCAGGGCACAGGCCCCGCAGGCGATGCAGTCCTCGGACAGCTCGCCATAAGGGGTATCCACGTCTCTCAAGACGCCGCGATTTTGGGCATTGATGGCTGAGACGCCCACCAGATCGCTGCATACCCTATGGCACAGCCCGCAGAGAATGCAGCTCTCATCCTCCAGAAGAAATCGGGGCCTGGTCACCCCATACTCGATGGCCATATCCTGAATGCGCCTCTCTCCGGGGCAGCGGGCCGCCAGTAGCTCCAGGATCATCCTCCTGATGGCCAACACCCCCTCTGAGCCGGTTTCCACGACAAGGCCCTCCTCGAGAGGATAATTGCAGGCGGTGACAAACCTCTTTCTGCCCTTCTTCTCCACCTCTACTGTGCACAGCCGACAGGAGCCATAGGGCTCAAGGGCGGGGTGATGGCAGAGCGTAGGGATGGCAATGCCGGATTGCTTTGCCGCATCCAGTATGGTGGGAACGCTCCCTTCCTGTGCTGCTATCTCCAGCTTTCGGCCGTTGATCCTGATCCTGAAGACGGTCATCTCCCCCCATCCCCCCGTGAGGTCTTATTGACCGCCCTGGCCTTGGGGGGACAGACATCAAAGCAAATGCCGCACCTGCTACAGAGGGATTGATCGATGACGCAAACCTCTCCCTCCTCCGATATGGCTTTGCTGGGACAGTTCTTCAGGCACTGGCCGCATCCGATGCATCTCTCCGGCTGGATGCTATAGGATACGAGGGCCTTGCAGGATAGAGATGGACAGCGCTTCTGGCGGATGTGGGCCGAATACTCCTCAGGGAAATAGGCCATGGTGCTCAATACCGGATTTACTGCTGTCCGGCCCAGGGCGCATAATGAGGCATCTTTCATCAGCGCAGCCGTCTCTCGCAGGATCTCTAGATCTCCCTCCTCGCCTTTGCCGGAGACGATGCGATCCAGGATCTCCCGCATTCTTTTAAGACCCTCCCGGCAGGGCAGGCACTTGCCGCAGGACTCGTCCTTGGTGAACTGGAGGAAGAACTTGGCCATGTCCACCATGCAGCTGTCCTCATCCATGACGATGAGGCCTCCGGACCCCATGATGGCACCGAGGCTGGTCACCGATTCGTAGTCCACCGGAGTATTGATGTGTTCAATAGGTATGACTCCGCCGGACGGGCCGCCGATCTGCACTGACTTGAAGGACTTCCCCTTCGGCGGGCCGCCGCCGATGTCAAACACAACGTGGCCCAGCGGGGTGCCGACGGGCACCTCGGCAATGCCGGAGTTAGTGATCTTGCCCACCAGACAGAATGTCTTGGTGCCGGAATTCGCTCCGACTCCTATGCCCTTATACCAGTCGGCGCCCTTCAGTATTATCTGGGGGACAATAGACCAGGTCTCGACGTTGTTGAGCGTGGTCGGTTTGTCGAACAATCCCTTGTTGGCCGGGAACGGGGGTCTCTGACGCGGGTTACCCCGCTT
>CALMJN010000414.1 GCA_937864385.1 uncultured Methanosarcinales archaeon
TATCTCTAAGGCAGAAGATATGCTTAGCCGCTTTAAATTGGAAGGTAAGGCATCAGCCGTCATGTACCCTTTTCAGCTTTCGGGTGGAATGAATCAAAGGGTTATGATAGCAACATCCATGATCCTGTCTCCCAAGATCCTAATAGCCGACGAGCCCAGCAAGGGCCTGGACCGGTCTCTGGCCCGGCAGGTTATGAAAGAGCTTGCTGGAATAAAGGATGAAATTGGAGCATCACTTCTGCTCATCACCCATGACCTGCTCCTGGCAAGAGAGGGCTCAGAGAGGATAGCGGTAATGTATTGTGGTGAGATCGTGGAGACGGGAAGCAGCGCAGAGATATTCGATGAACCACTGCACCCATATACCAAGGCGCTCTTAAATTGCCTTCCGGAAAGGGGCTTTAAGCCGATACCTGGATGCACCCCATCTATGATCGATCCTCCTGAAGGGTGCAGGTTCTATCCCCGCTGCCGGGAGAGGCATGATCGATGTTTGCTCAGTCCAGGGATGATTAAGGTGAGGGACGGAGGCCGGGAGGTGAGGTGCTGGCTCTATTAGCTGGGAAAGACCTGGGCAAGATCTATGAATCCGGACTGATCTTCAAGAAGCAAAGCCTGCTTTTTCAGGATATTTCCCTGGAGATTGAGGAAGGCAGGACACTGGGCCTGATGGGCCCTTCAGGTATCGGCAAGACCACTCTGGGCATGATCTTGGCTGGGATGGAGAGGCCAACATCTGGACATGTGTGCTATCGGGGAAAAGATATAGAGGATCTTAAGGGAAAGGAGCTTATCGCTTTTAGAAGGCAGGTTCAGATGGTCTTCCAGGATCCGCAGGGATCACTGAATCCAAGAAAGAGTATTGAGAGGTCAATCCACGAGGTTTTAAGCCTTCTACGCATTCCCAGAAGAGAATGGCAAGAAAGGACCAAAGAGGCTTTGGAAAAGGTTGGCCTGTCAGAAGAGTTGCTATGCCGCTATCCCGGTCAGATCTCCGGAGGGCAGTGCCAGCGAGTGGCACTCAGCCGGGTATTGCTCTTGCGCCCGAAGGTCATGATCCTTGATGAGCCCACCTCTGCCCTGGATATCTCCGTACAGGCTCAGATCCTCAATCTGCTCAAGGATCTGCAGAAGGATCTGGATCTGGGATATCTTCTCATCTCCCATCAGCCAGAGGTAATCGGATTTATGGCTCATGAAAAGATGGTTTTAGAAGACGGAATTATCCATTCGAGGTAATTGCTCAGTTATAAGAAGGGCGGAGTTCGGTCCTCTATGAGCCTTTTAAACAGGCATATCTCCAGCCAAGGACGTAGTTCGCTTAATTGCCATGGGGAATGCCTGCTTTTTAGACTTGGAGTGTTAGGACCGAATCCGCATTTCAAACTTATTAATTCATACTATATATTGTTTTTGTATTACATTCCATTGAAGGTTATCGCTTCTCCCACGCAGAATCCATGATTTATCTTTAGCTTCATTCGGATATATTGATCTCCGCTTCGGACACCTATTTGGGGGCTCTCCTTTTGTGCAGTAGCGCTTTCTAAAATTACTATGCACTTCTCATCAATGGATCTTAATCCATCCAAATTATGGTTCTCATTGTCAAGAAAGATGGCTGTCACCAGATCAAAACCTTTATCGCAACAGCTTTTTCGTATATCTGTGATTATCAATGGTGTCATTTTATCCTGCTCCTTTCAATAATATCCGTTTTGCTCTTTCCAGAAGAGGAGTCCGGCCCTGGCAGCAGGCCGGAGACCAACGACAGTTAGAGGTTGGTAAAGGAGGTTAAAGCTCCCTGTCGCATTTTCCCTGATATAATAGCACTGGTTAATAAGTCTTTTGCTTATTGTAATAAAAATCAAACTGCGCGCGGCCACCCACCATGAAGCATGGGGAATTCGTGACCCTCCGCAGTGACTATGCAATTTAATTAAATTTATATTATAACTCATCAGAAAAGCTGAAATGCAGACTGACTACTACTATACATAATAGATAATTAACAAGTAATAACAAAAAGCACTTATAGTAGAATTATGCTAATATCAGCTACTAATTGGGGAATAAATTATGAATAAAAGATTAATTTAATCGTTTGAAATATTGAATGGCTAAAGATGAAACATGAATAATTAATTTTAAGGCAAAAGACCTCTATGCAGATTCCCGAACGGCAAAATTATTGCAGTTATCTGCCGCCGACCGAAATTAGGCATTAAACAAAAATGAT
>CALMJN010000415.1 GCA_937864385.1 uncultured Methanosarcinales archaeon
GAATACTTTCCCCCTGCCTGGGCCAGAGATATAGCCTGGTATGCTAGACGCCTTCCATAGCATCATTATTCAAAGTTGAAAATATAATTTAATAAAAATTTAGATGAAGTTTGGAGCGAAACTCCCATAAACCATGCCTTAAATAAAAAGTCAGGTTTAGAATTGAGGGTATTAATCATGCTTTGCAGAGGGGATGGGCTTTGAGCAGCAGGATAGTACAACAGACACTGGAGGGGCTGGCAGTATCGGCTATGCCCAGGGTCAGGACCACAGACGGGCATCTGCTGGACTGGGACAGGGGGGCCATAGCCAAGCAGTTATTGAAGGAGACAAAGCTCTCCGAGCAGTTTTATAAAAGTCCGGGCATAACTGCAGAAGAGGCGGAGGACATAGCCAAAGAGGTGGAGCGGCGGGTGCGCTGGATGTCTGTGCAGTACCTGAGCGGCCCCCTGGTGCGGGAGATAATGAACGTAGTTCTTTTAGAGCGGCATCATGCCGAGTGGCGCAACATCTGCACCCGGGTGGGCACTCCCGTCTTCGACGCCCACCTCATCGATATCGGCACGGGTTTTGAGTCCAAGGAGAACGCCAATCTGCAGGAGAATGCCGAGACCAGCCACAAGAAGAAAGCGGACAAGATCAGCAAGGAGCAGTACCTCCTTCTCCTGCCGCCATACCTGGCAGACCGCCATCTGGCCGGGGACCTGCACATCCACGACCTGGAGTACTTCGGAACCAGACCCTTCTGCCAGGACTGGGACCTGCGCTACTTCCTCTACTACGGTCTTATGCCCGACGGCCTGGGCACCAAGGCCAGCGTGGCCGGCCCGGCCAAGAAGCCGGAGGTAGCCATACTTCACGCCGTGAAAGCTCTAGGCAGCGCCCAGACCAACTTTGCGGGCGGCCAGGGCTTCTATAACTTCCTCACCTTCATCGCCCCCTACTTTGAGGGCAAGAGCTACCAGGAGATTCTCCAGCTGATGCAGATGTTCGTCTACGAGATGACCCAGATGATGGTGGCCCGGGGAGGCCAGCTGGTCTTCTCCAGCGTCCAGCTCACTCCTGGCGTTCCCAAGCTCTGGCGGGACAAGCCTGCGGTCTACGCCGGCCGGGTCTGGGATGGCTCGTCCCCCGATGCGCCTCTCAAGACCTACGGCAGCTTCGAGCGCGAGGTACGCCTGGCCTTCAAGGCCCTGATGGAGGTCATGCTGGCCGGGGATTACTGGGGCAAGCCCTTCAACTTCCCCAAGCCGGAGATCAGCATCGAGCCCGACTTCATGAAGGAAGATGAGGCCTATAATGCGGACCATCCCGATCTGCCCACCTACAGGGATCTATATCTGCTGACCTTCAAGCTGGCCGCAGAGTACGGCACGCCCTACTTCGACAACCAGCTTCCTGCCTATCGGGGAGCGGGGGAGGGGATATCCTGCTACCAGTGCTGTGCCTATCAGTTCGCGGCCACTGCGGACAGCGACAGCCAGTTCGAAGACAAGCTGCTCTTCAAGGACGGCAAGCACTTCTCCATGGGCTCCTGGCAGGTGGTCTCCCTCAACTGCCCGCGAGCGGCATATCTGGCCAGGGGCGACGACGAGCTTCTCTTTGAGTACCTGAGGGAGCTGATGGATATATCGGTGGAGATATTCAAGGTCAAGCGGGAGTGGATGAACCAGATCATCAAGAACCACCGCATGCCTTTCGCCACCCAGCAGCCCCGCGACCCCGTCACGGGGGAGAAGGGATCCGTAGCCGTGGGCCTGGAAGGCCTGGTCTACACCATCGGCGTGGTGGGGGTTAATGAGATGGTGCAGTTTCATACCGGAAAGCAGATGCATGAGTCCAGGGATGCCTGGAAGCTGGCGGTGCGGGCCATGACCGAGATGGAGATATACTCCAAGAAGCTCTCCCAGATGCACGGCATGACCATTGCTCTGGCCCGAACGCCGGCTGAGACCACCGCTCAGCGCTTTGCCGTCTCCGACCTGATCCACGAGGAGTTCAGAGAATACGCCGAGGGCGTGGTCAAAGGGGATCTTGATGCCGTTAAGAAGAACCTGCATAAGACCCGTGACCTGCCAGTCTATTACACCAATGGCACTCATCTCCCTCCGGCAGCGGATGTGACCATCTTTGAGAGGGCCAAGTACGAGCATGTCTTCTTCCCCATCGTCGATGGCGGCAACATCTTCCACATCTTCCTGGGAGAAGCAGCCCCCGACCCACAAGGATTGATGGACTTCGGAATGCGCCTCTCCCGTGAGACCCAGATCGGCTACTTTACCTTCAGCAAGGACATAACCGTCTGCCTGGGATGCTCTGCGGTATCAAGCGGCCTGAAGGAGAAATGCCCCAACTGCGGATCAGAGGATGTGGACCACATCAGCCGCATCACCGGCTATCTGCAGGCGGTTAGCGGATGGAACAGCGCCAAGCGCCAGGAGCTGAAGGATCGAAAGAGGTACAACCAGCTGGCTTGACGGCCCGGTTGGGCTGTACCGGCTAACGAAAGGTATATATCAGATACACAAACAGGGAAATCTGCCTTGTGAGGCAAATTTGGAGGATTTAATAATGCCTGCAGTTGTCAACCGAGATGAGTGCGTAAGCTGTGGAACCTGCGTCGAGGAGTGCCCGGAAGAGGCCATCACCATGGGCGAGGACGAAATAGCAGTAGTAAATGTTGAAAAGTGCACTGAGTGCGGAACATGCGTTGAGGCTTGCCCATCTGAAGCCATCACCATTGAGAAATAACTGCATATCTCAACTCATTTTTTTGCCAGTGCATCTTTTTCTTTGATTGCCTCGTAAAACTGCTCCCAATCGAGGTCAGTAGACACGCAGCCTGCCCTTAGGAGAGGAACGCCTCTGGCCGGTATGCCGTAGCGATGGCAGAGGTCCAGCCCCTCTTTTATCTCCATGTGGCAGCCAACGCCAACAATGGCCTGCGGCTGGTATTTCTTTATCATCCTCTTGATGAAGCTCGATCCAGGCACAACAAATAGCCGGTAGCCCAAACCCTCGGCGTATTTCTTGGCTTCACCCACCCGGCAGCGCCCGCAGTCGATGCACTTTATGCCCTCGGGTGTGAGCTTGGCCGGACACTCTGTGCTGCGAACACATTGGGGCATGAAGATGAAGCGCTCTTCATAAGGAACTCTTGAGAATTTTCTGTTGTTTATGTAATTGCGCAGCTTCACACCCACATCGTCTATGATGCTGTCATCTATCCGCAGAACCCAGAATATGGCCTTGATCACATTCTCCAGCAGTACGATGCCTATGAGCATATAGCGGGCGGCAAAGAAGTTCCCGGTCTTGAAGGAGTAAAGGATTAGCAAAGCTACGATTATGGATAAAATGAGCACCAGTACGGCGAGAAGCACTACCGCTTCTCCCACCAGATAAAAGAGCCGGTTTATATAATCGGGGAACATGGATATGATCCTTGAAAATTGCCTGCCTATAAATCACTTGCCTAGGGGGGCGGCGCAAGTTTTTTATCCCACCTGGCAGGGAGAGTTACACCTTCGCCTTTATGAAATTTAATGAGGATTGTAAAGATGGCTAAGATGCATAGCAGAAAAAAGGGTTCCTCCCGATCCAGACCTCCTGTGGGCGCCAAAGTGCCCTCCTGGTCTGATATGTCCAAGGAGGAGCTGGAAAAGACGATCATGAAGCTACATGAGAGCGGAGCGGCTCCCAGCAAGATCGGCCTGACCCTGAGAGATCAGTACGGCGTTCCCAGCACTAAGCTGGCCCTGGGCAAGAGTATAACCGGCCTGTTAAAGGAGAACAAGGCCCTGCCTGATATCCCGGAGGACCTGGCCAATCTGATGAGAAAGGCCTTGCATGTCAGGAAGCATATCAATGCCAACAAAAAGGATGATCACAACAAGAGAGCTCTGCAGCTTACCGAGAACAAGGTAAGAAGGCTGGTCAAATACTACCATGACTCCGGACGGCTGGCGCCGGAATGGACTTATTCGCCGGAGACGGCTGAGATTCTCATCTCATGAAGCGGCTGGATAAAGCTGCTGAGGCCATTGCCAGGTCGATACTGCATTGCGAGAGCATGCGGGTGATCTCCCACAACGACGCCGACGGGATCACCTCCGCTGCCCTGATCTGCACTGCCCTGCAGCGCGCCGGAATCCCCTTTCAGGCCACGCTGCTCAATAGACTGGACGACTCAGCCCTTGCCGGGCTGGACCGTCCGGTGGTCTTCTGCGATATGGGCAGCGGCAAGCCGGAGACAATATCCCGGGTCAAAGAGGACTGTTTTGTTCTGGACCACCACCGTCCGGTGGGAAGCATAGATTGCATGCACCTCAATCCCCATCTTTTCGGAATTGATGGGGCCTTTGAGCTGTCTGCAGCAGGCACGGTTTATTCTGTGGTCCGGCATATGGGCGATAACTCCGATCTGGCCGGCCTGGCCCTGGTGGGGGCCATGGGCGACCGGCAGGCCATGATCGGGGCCAACCGGAGCATCCTGGATGAGGCGGTATCCTCGGGAGCGGTGGAGGTCCGGCCAGGCCTGAAGATGGCAGAGGACGGTCCTTTAGAGGAGGTCTTAGCCAGCTGCATTGAGCCCTTGCTGGAATATGTGGGGGACAGGTATGCTGCGGCACAGTTCTTGCAGGAGCTGAAGATCTCCGGGCATGTGGAGAGCCTGGAGAAGGATGATCTGGCCCGACTGAGCACGGCCATCACCCTCAAGCTGCTGATGCAGGGCTCCTTCGCCGCAGACTCCATCGTGGGGGAGGTGATCAGGCTGCGGCATGAGGTGGTGGAGAACTCCCTGGAGATGGTGCAGCTACTAAACGCCTGCGGCAACCGGGACCTTCCGGGGCTGGGCCTGCAGATATGCCTGCGCGATGAGAGCGCTCTGCCGGAAGCGAGGAGGATGGCGGCGGAGTACAAGGATCATATCCTGCGGGAGATAGCCCTCCTTCGAGAGAAGAGCAGGGCCATGAAGAATATTCGCTATCTTAAGATGGAGAACGGCGAGGCTGGGGCTATCGTATCCGGTCTGGGGATTCGCTATCTTTACACTGATCTGCCCCTGATCACCCTAAACCACAAAGATGATATGGTCAAGATATCGGGACGGGGAAACAGGCCGCTGATCTCCCGGGGACTGGACCTATCCGTAGCTTTGCGAAAGGCGGCTGGCGCGGTGGGCGGAGTGGGCGGCGGGCATACCATCGCCAGCGGTGGCTCCATTCCCCCTGGGTCCGAGGATCGGTTCCTGACTATTTTGGATGAGATTGTGGGAGAGCAGCTTCAGCCCCCCGAGAAGGAGCCGGCTCCTCCGGCGGAGAGCGGGAGCGGATTATGATCCGGGCCCGCCTTGTTTTCCGGGGGCGGGAGGCAGAGGCTGTGGCCAAGGCAGTGGAGCCGGACAACCTGCCCAATATGATTCTGGAGAGCGGAGGGGAAAAGCTCTCTCTGCAATTCTCCACGGAGAAGATTGGGACTCTGCTCTCCACAGTAGACGATCTGCTGATGAACATTAAAATAGCGGAAGAGACAGTGAAGATCACGGAGGAGAGATGAAATTTCATTTGGAGGCCAGCCTGCGGTTGAGCGGCGATGCAGCCAGCGCCGAGGCAGCCCTCTCAGAATTCTTTACCGATGCCGGCCCCATAATGCAAAAGGGAGCGCCGGAGGGCCAAGGTGCCCATTTGACCGCCTGGAAGCTCTATGGAAATAAGATCGATCTGGTCATAGACAGCGACAGATTTGTGAGGGCCCATGATGCCCTGCTGCGGCTGAGACGACCGCTCTCGGAGCTGCTCGGAAAGCAATTCCGGATCGGTGTGAGAGGCCTGGATGTGAGCCGGTTCGATATCGAGGTGGAGTCCGAGCGAAGCATAGCCCATAAGATCCCCTATGTCCGGGATATCAGGCATGAGAACGGAAGGCTCTTCCTGTCCTTGGATGTGGGCCCGGATGGCTCTTTGGGTCAGTCGGAGATCGAAAACCGCATACCGGACCGGATCATCAGCCTTCTGGAGGAGAAGCTTCAAACATATGGCGGCAAGACCGAGCACTGGGAGCTACTATGGGAGAGCGCAGCCCGGGAGCCCAAATTTAACCGCGATCCAACGGAGGAGATGCAGAAGGTGGGCTGGATCAAGCATGGCTCCAGCCGGGGGCAATGGATCTATGGGCCCCAGGCCACTGCCGTCTTCCGCACCTTCGAGAAAATTGTCCTGGAGGAGATCCTGAGGCCGCTGGCTTACCGGGAGATGATCTTTCCCAAGCTGGATACATGGGATGTCTGGAAGAAGAGCGGACACGCCCAGGGGGTCTATCCCGAGATCTACTTCGTCTGCCCCCCCAAGACCCGGGACCCGGCCTTCTGGGAGGAGGTCATGGACTACTACAAGGTCACCCATGAGGTTCCCCTGGAGCTGGTCAAGGAGAAGATCGACCTGCCCATAGGCGGGATGTGCTATGCCCAGTGCCCCACCTTCTGGGGATTTCTGCAGGGAATGACTCTGCCCAATGAGGAGCTTCCCATATGCGTCTTCGACCGATCCGGCACCAGCCACCGCTATGAGTCCGGCGGAATTCACGGCATAGAGAGGGTGGATGAGTTTCACAGGATAGAGATCGTGTGGCTGGGGACAAAGGAGCAGGTCCTGGCGGAGAAAGAGAAGCTTACCGCCTGCTACAAGCATATCTTCGAGGACATCCTGGAGCTGACCTGGCGCACGGCCTGGGTCACCCCCTGGTTCATGGCCCAGGAGGGCAAGACCGGCCTCGCAGAGATGACCGGGGCGGGTACGGTGGACTATGAGGCGGTGCTGCCCTACAACGGAAACTGGATTGAGTTTCAGAATCTGTCAGTGAACGGTGAGAAGTATCCAAAGGGCTTTACAGTAAAGTCCCAGTCAGGCGAAGCCCTGTGGTCCGGATGCAGTGGCGTCGGCTTGGAGAGGTGGGCCTCAGCCTTCCTCAGCCAGAAGGGCCTGGAGCCGGAGAACTGGCCGGAGGCGTTCCGGAAGTACTTCGGGGAGATGCCCAAGGGGATCAGGTTCCTCTGATCCCTTTCCTAAATCTTTATATCTATTAGTGCAAAGGCATAAATAAACTTTAATGTCGCATCGTTCTCTTTGACTTTATCTTTGAGCTTTTGCGCGCTTGTTGCATAATGCTGCGTAATATGAATAGCATGGCCTGTCCCATCACCACCGCTATCACACTCTTTTATTCCTTTTTTCTTTAACAACAAAGAGTGCAGATTAAAAATTGCTAACTTCACTGCTTCATCAGAATATAATCTCTCTATCGTTTTGTAACTGACGTCTATATTTGTCAGCCATAAAAATAAGATAACCATCCACTCCATGGCCCTATTGCTCTTGCCGCAAAAATGCTTTAGGAGCAATAGAAGCACTTTTTGCTTGATGGTAAGCTTAGGATCATTTCC
>CALMJN010000416.1 GCA_937864385.1 uncultured Methanosarcinales archaeon
GCGGCGTTGCTTTGAGAAGATTTCTGTTGGCCAGATGGAGCCAGAATATGACGAAGAGATGGCTGCATTGCTCAATGTCCTTGAGCCCCTCTGAAAAGGGGGCAAAGACCTCTATCTCGCATATCTCTGCGGAGAGCCTTCCTTGCCTCGGTATATCCTCTCTTCTCCTGTAGGGGGTATGGATTACACCTATCGGCTCAAGCAGCATGGATCTTATTTCATCAGTCATTTCACGCTCGCCATCGCATTTTCTGATAATTCTTTTTGTCTATTAAGCCTTGATGTTATTCCTAATACATTAAGGCTATCATTTAAGACTATTTCGCTAGAAGTATCCCAAAAAAGAATGACTGCGGCACTTGAGCCGCAGCTAGTGCTACATCTTCAGACAAAGATCATCTTGTTCAGGGCGAGGGGAACTCCGCTTCCTACCCCTCCATAGGTGTAGTAGAAGCTCACCTTGTCGTTGGAGGCCCAGAAGGTGTCGGTGAAGTAGAGGGGCAGAGCGGGCAGGTCCTGAGATATGATCTCCTGGGCGGAATCGACCAGATCCTTTCTCTTGTCCTGGTCCATCTCCTCCACCTGGCTCTCCAGGATCTCATTCAGCTCTGTATTGTCGTCATAACGAGCACTGTTGAAGCTCTTCTGATCCAAGACAACCTTGTTCAGTATAGCCGGGTCGCCGCCCAGACCACCGTGGCCGCTGAAGGCCAGGTCAAACTCCCACTCCCCTACCAGGCTATCCAGGGTCTTTGAGTCCACGCTGCGCAGATTGACTTTGATTCCCGCAGAGTCAAGCTGCTTAGAAACCAGCTCTCCCTGACGCTCATTGATGGCGGTGACCAGAAGCTCTATGGCCTCAGGCTCGCTGACCCTGGTGTAGTATTGGCTGCCATCCTTTTTCTCGTATCCCAGCTCCTTTAGAAGCTCTCCCGCTTTTTCAGGATCATAGGTGTACTGCTCCTGATCGGGATTGTACCATTGGCTGTCCGAGGCATACAGGCCAGGGCTGCCCTCCAGTCCATAGCCTCTAAGTCCCGTTTTTACCAGGTCCTGACGATCAATGGCGTAGTAAAGGGCCTGCCTGAATTTGGCATCGGAGAACGGTGCCTTCCTGTGGTTGACCATGATCTTGGCCAGCCAGTCATGAGTGCCCTTTATCACAACATAGCCATTGTCCTTCAGGCCATCCACGGTCTCGCCGGGCACAGTTGCGGCATCAACATCGCCCTTTTCCAGAGCGGCGGCGGACATCTCCAGGCTGACCTTGACGAATTTGATCTGCTTGACCCGGGGTGCGCCCTGGTAGTAGCCCTCATTGGCCTCATAAAGGTATGTGCCCTGAGCCTTGTCATAATTGACCAGCTTGAAGGGTCCGGTGCCGGTCAGGGCCTCGGGATCAGTAAAGCCGGCCGGGTCGCTGACATCCTTGTAGATGTGCTCCGGCATGATGGGAAGAGTTCCCACCACCTGGTCCAGGAAGGGTGCATAATCCCTGGTGAGAGTGATCTTGACGGTGCGATCATCGCTGACCTCCACACTTTCCACTATACCTGGATCCACCCACTGATAGGGATGGTCTTTTATGTACTCATATGTGAAAGCTACATCCTTTGCCGTGAATGGCTCGCCGTCGTTCCAGGTCACGCCCTCACGAAGATTGAAGACATAGGCCTTCTCATCGGAAATGTAGTCCCAGCTCTCCGCCAGGGCGGGCACAAATCCGTTCTCATCCTTCCAGATTAGCGTGTCGAAGATCAGGCTCATCCGGATATAGCCGGGGCCGCGGGCGTAATGTCCGTATGGTGATGGATAGCCCCAATCGCCGGTGCTGTCGGCTATGGTTAAGACATCCACGCTCTCCTCAGCGGCCGATGAGGTGCAGCCAACGACGAGCAGCAGTATCCCGATCACGCCCAGTGCCAGAAAAGGAAAGCGGCTCACAGGCATTGCCTCCAATTTATTAATACGCTCAATTTATGCATCTTAATTTCTCCTATTGAATCCAGATCATTGTTTCTTCGTAATATTTCATTCTATTAAAGTATATCTAAAGGACGTTTTCATATGCGATGAATAACAATAATCAGGAAAAAGAATCTCCGAGATCAACAGCATTGAAGAACGCTTGCATCATCTGCCAGGATCTGAAGCGCCATCTCGCTCAACTGCGAGCCGGGCTTCCGGATCGACTCAGCTTTCTGGGGCTGCAAAGCCAGGCGCGCCCGGCTGTGGGCTGCGATGCGGCTTTCCCCCATCCAGGTATAGGCTGGCGCAGCCTAGCGGGCTCCGTCCCGCCGGGCAGGCCCCGTGGGCGGGCTGGGCTTCCGGAAAGCGGCCGCCTCTGGAGATAGAAAGGCCCGGAAGAAAACCGAACAAACTTGGGAGTATGGTCCGAAGTTTCCGGGCCACTCAGTTATAGACCTGCATTGCTTATGACGATTGCGGATGGCTTCTCAGGCCGGATGGAAGGGGAACCAAGCCGATAACAAGCGGCTCCACCTCATCATCTACCTAAAGCTCCTGCGGCCACAGCCCATCATCTCCTTCGAGGGTCCGCTCCACCATCAAGATTCCGGCCTGGACCAGCTTGCCAACCACATCATCATGCCGGGCCTGGCCAGCAAGGTCTTGTTGTGCATCTGACTCCTACTTCTGAATACTGAGCAAGATTGGCTCAGCAAATTCCAACAGTCGATCTTCTATTTCGTCTGTGGAAAGAGTTCCGTCGCCTAGAATTTCCCGAAGGCTTGAAGTGATATCGATGACCTTTTTTTTGCCGCCTTTCCTCGGAACTTCACGCTCTGTTATCTCGGTTCTCGGCATCAGGGAATCCGTCGCTTGCTGGAGTCGGGGTTGCAGTAGATGATCAGATGCCTTTCTCGGTGTTACTCTAACTAGGAATCGATCGAATTTCGTCGGCGATATGAAAATCGATTCAGCACAAGATGATGGATTTTGGCTAAGATATAGCTCAACAATAGATCCAGGGTTAACTGACCATCCAAGTCTGTGAGCGAAGCTACTTGTCTTTCCCCATAGTTTCGCAAAGTTTTTTCGATTCCGATGGTTCTCCTGATCATCCGGTCCAGACATTTCTCCAACAGAAGGATGAGGCGGGGTGAATCCAAGTCTCTCAAAACCGTCGCGAAGCCAATCCATAACCACATTTTCATCAGTAAAGAGCGGGTAGAAATCACGCCAGAGGAAATGCTCTCCTTGTAGCGGATGGACGTATTTCGGATGCTGCAACACTTCTGAACCAGGGACCTTCCATGAGCCCCTTACATAAATCAGTCCATCAATGGGCAGATCCAGATATCGGTCCAACTGGGTTCGTTCATCTTGCTGGGGTCCAAGAGTCTCCAAGGCATCGAGCTTGTGCTCACAAGCAATCGTTTTGCCGTCACTTAAGCGAAGAATCATATCTGGACAGCAGGTTGTCCCCTCGAATCTTACTTGAGTAGATATGGATTCGATGCAAGGAACCGTCCATCTGTGCTTCCTGGCAAATCGAGAGAGGGTGAGTTCTGAGTACCGTTTGCGAAAGATCGGCGATATGTTAAGAGCAGATGCAAAGAATTCTGTTAAATGGTCCTCACGTGATTGCGTGAGTCTCCTCGTTGCCCAGAATAGATTCATTTCAATCTTCATGCATAACCATGTGCGGGCTAGCCCGAGATATTTTTTCCCCCTTCAAGACAGTTCTATGAAATTGTACACAATTTCTATAAAAATGGAATAGAATTATCTATACATGCACAAGACGAACGATGGGGAGAAGAGAAAAGCCCTGAAGGCCGAGGCCCTGGAGTTGGCCAGGGATCTCAGTTTGATCCAGAAGTTGCTCAGATTATATGCGCCGATCGGGATTCGAACCCGAGTTTAGGCGTTGGCAACGCCTAGTGATAACCGCTACACTATCGGCGCATTCGTGTTATACGAAGCACCCCCTACAATCACCTTCTAGTCTAAAAACATTGCGGGCAAAAGGGCTACCCCACATCTGCGGCCCGGTGTTACATACCCTTTATCTACCTTGAAGGGGAACTTTTCCCTGGTGATATTCGTTTGCATGATGTCGTCATAGTGGGAGCAGGCCCGGCCGGGCTGACCGCAGCCATGTACTGCGCGAGAGGCGGCAAGAAGACTCTGGTTTTGGGAAACACCTACAGCTCGCAGCAGTCCATGGGCGGCCTCTATGAGAACTATCCCGGATTTCCGGATGGCATCCAGGGTATTGAGCTCTCTGAGAGGATGCTGGCCCAGGCCCAGAAGTTCGGTGCGGAGAACCAGACCGAGCAGGTGGAAAAGATTGTGCCTCTGAGCAACTTTTTCCGCCTCAAGACGGAGAACTGGCAGTATGAGGCCAGGACGGTCATACTGGCCATGGGAGCAGGCCATCGCCCCCTGGGTGTGCCGGGGGAAAAAGAGCTTACAGCCAGGGGTGTCTCCTATTGCGTCCATTGCGACGGAGCCCTCTTTCGTAACAAGGCCGTGGTCGTGGCCGGCTACGGCAATGGAGCGGCCCGTGCCGTCCTCTATCTGGCCAACATAGCCGGCAAGGTACACCTGCTCTGCACCCGGGAGAAGCTGGTGGCCGAATCGGTCTATCTGGAGCGGATAAAGAATCTCTCCAACTATACCGCCACCTTCGGGGCAGAGATCACCGAGATCCAGGGCGATGATTTCGTCACCGCAGTGGGCTTCAAGGTGGGAAACACCCCCCGCACCGTCAAAGCAGACGGTGTTTTTGTGGAGATGGGCATGAAGCCCAATGCCGATCTGGCTATTGCCCTGGGCCTGGAGATGACTCCCGGTGGCTATGTCAAGGTCAACCGCCTCAATCAGGAGACCAGCATGCCCGGCGTCTATGCTGCGGGAGACCTCACCGGAGGAAGGCTGCAGGTAGCTACAGCCGTAGGCAGCGGTGCATCCGCCGGAATCAGTGCTCTGCAGTACCTGGGATAGGGTCCGGTATAAAGCAATGGCTAATGCAAAAAAGAAGGCAGAGATAGACCTGGGCAGGCCTGTTACCGTCTGGCGCTCCCATGATCTTCTGGACGGCCGGCCAGCTGAGTCTCTAACCATGATCCTGCGCACAGTGGGATGCCGCTGGAACCGCTGCACCATGTGCGGCTTTGCCGGAGAGGGTGCGCCGGCCGGTGCGGATGATCTGATCAGGCAGTTCGAGTGGGCTATGGGCCGCTCTTCACCCGAGGTTTCTGTGGTCAAGATCTATACCAGCGGCAGCTTCCTGGATCCGGATGAGATGCCTGTTCAGGCCAGAGATGAGATACTCAGGCGTCTGCAGGCTCTGGGAATATCCCGGCTGGTCATAGAGAGCCGCCCGGAGTACATAACTGCTCAGAGCATCGAGGCCTGCCTCTCTCATCTTCCCACCGAGTTTGCCATAGGTCTCGAGAGCTCAAATGACCTCATCCGGGAGAAGTCCATAAGAAAGGGCTTCTCCTTGCAGGATTTTGTGGCGGCATCAGAACTGGTGCACCGCCAGGGCGGCAGGATAAAGGCCTACATTTTGCTCAAGCCGCCTTTGCTCACAGAGGGCCAGGCCATGAGAGATGCCATAGCCACTGGCCTGGCAGCCCGACCTCACTCCGATGTGCTCTCTTTAAACCTGTGCAATGTGCAGCGCAATACAGTAGTGGAGAGGATGTGGCAGCGAGGAGAGTTCCGCCCTCCCTGGCTCTGGTCGGCTCTGGAGGTGCTTAAGAGCGTGCCCGGACCCATAGTCTGCGATCCGGTGGGAGCGGGGACCCGGCGGGGGCCACATAACTGCGGAGCATGTGATGAGAGCATAGCAGCAGCAATCAGGGATCACGCCCTCTCTCAGGATGTCGGTCCGCTGAAAAGCCTGGACTGCTCCTGCAAGGCCACCTGGCGGGAGCTGATGGAATTAGAGGAGGAAGCCTTCGGAGCTGTACTTTAGTGAAAGAAGGCCTCTTCCCGTCGCAAGATCCGGATAGATTAGGCAGTCTTTTCAATTTTGCTCTTTATGGCCGAAAGTTCTTCATAGATCTCCTCCAGTGCCCTATTCTGAGCCGCAAAATTGTCCAGGACGGCTTTGCTCTCCTCTTCAGCCCGAAGGTTCATCAGATAATCATTATGAGCCTTGAGCCGATCCTGGCGGTTCTGGCTCATCAGAATCAAAGATGCAGTATAGGCAGACTGCAAAGAGAAGATCAGATTCATGAAGATAAAAGGATAGGGATCCCAGGGGCGCAAATAGGCACTGGCATTGAGAATTATCCAGACTGCCACAAGAATCGATTGGATGAGTATGAACTTCCATGAACCCAGGTTTTCGTATACCCAATCGGCAAACTTCTCTCCGTATGTAGACGGCCCGGGGTCTATTTCAGATAATTCACGCACCGGAGGATGATTGTGCCTGAAGGGATCGGGAAATACCAGCTTTCTCAAAGGTCGGCCTCCTATATCTATATTGAAACAACTCCAGATGGAGAATGCTCAAAGCTCAAGGGCATCCCTAACCATTCTCTGCCCATTTTATATAAATTAATCATATGCCCCTATTGAACCTGCAGCTCCTTATGTGCGGCATCAAGGGATGGGAAATGCTTATATGCCACCTCTGCATCCTACCATGCGCTGCGCGGGGCCATAGGGTAGCCTGGTATCCTACAGGACTGGGGGTCCTGTGACCGGCGTTCAAATCGCCGTGGCCCCATCGAAGGCTTTCTTGTAGCCAATTTTTATTATGCCAAACGGCAGTCTTATACATGTGCATATAGAACAGTCACAAGTATTTATGGTAAAATTATCCAGGGCTTGAAGGAGAAGATGACCGCCTTCCGGACATTATCGACCTGCTGAAACTATCCACATGAGGATCATACAAAGCAGAGTTTTTTATATCATATTAATAGATCTGGATCATAAATCAATCCTGCCGGCTTCCGGCGGGATCATGGGGAGTGTATTAATTGATAGCTATGCAAAAGAATAGGATTTGGCCTATGGCTTTGGCATGCCTTTTGTTGCTGTTTGCTGCCATCTCTGCCCAGGGCCTGCAGAGCTTTGATCCGACTTACTCAGATGTTCAATATGGCGAGGAGTATGATCCATACGGAGAATATTCAACTAATCTGCCCGAGGGAGCACCGCTTCCCGCTGCACCCTCAAGCGCACAAGAGCTGGGCCTTTCCATACCCGAAGAAGATGCTGCCTCCTACCAGATGCCTCCATCAGGAGAGGCAAGCAAGTCATTAATCCCGGCCAGCTCGGCTATCGTCTCTGATGCGGCTTCATCAGGCCGCTCCTCAAGCCGGGCCCAGACAACAGAGAATTTCGCCGCTAATTATCCTCAGGAAAGCTATGCCACTCAGCGGCTGATAGTCTCTCCTGAAGGGGCCGCACCGAAAAACAAGCTTTACGTATCCAGTGTTCCCAAGACCGTGGCCGGCTGCCG
>CALMJN010000417.1 GCA_937864385.1 uncultured Methanosarcinales archaeon
CGCCGGCTTGACCATGACCATATCCGCTCCCTCCTCTATGTCCAACTGCACCTCCCAGAGGGCCTCGGCAAAGTTGGCCGGGTTCATCTGGTAGCTCTTGCGGTCGCCCCAGGAGTAACCGGACTCCGCTGCCTCCCGGAAGGGGCCATAAAAGGTGGAGGCATACTTGGCGGCATAGGAGAGTATGGGGGTATCGGTAAAGCCGTCCACGTCCAGCGCCGCCCGGATGGCCCGCACCATATGATCCATCATCCCGCTGGGGGCTATGATATCCGCCCCCGCCGCGGCGTGGCTGGCCGCCGTCTCCCCCAGGAGGGGCAGAGTCTCGTCGTTGAGCACCTTCTCCCCCCGCACCAGGCCGCAGTGGCCGTGGCTGGTGTACTCGCACAGGCACAGGTCGGTTATCACCACCAGGTTGGCCGTCTCCTTGATCGCCGCGACTGCTCTTTGGATTACGCCCTGGGAGTCATAGGCCCCCGAGCCGCACTCGTCCTTGTGGGCCGGCAGACCGAATAGGAGCACCGCCGGCACCCCCAGATCCTCCAGAGCCCCCGCCTCGGCGGCTATGCTCTCCAGGCTCTGCCGGTACTGCCCGGGCATGGAAGCTATGGCCTGGGGCTCGGATGCCCTCTCATCCACAAATATGGGCTGCACTAAATTGCGGCAGGAGAGGGCATTCTCCGCCACCATATCCCTGATCCTCGGCGCTCTAAGCCGTCTCATTCGCCTCATAGATCCTCCTCCAGATGGAACAGATCGCATGCTGCCCTCAGGATGGCAGCGTCCTCCTCCTCCGCCGCCCTCTTCAGGGCCTTGGTCGGCTCGGAGAAGAGCTTATTGACTATGGAGTGGCTCATATCCTGCAGGACCTTCTGCTCTATCTCCCCCAGGGTATGCCGGGCGGAGAGCTTGTTCATGGCCTTTCTCACCTCTTGATCCTTGATCTCCTGGGCCTGGGAGTACAGCCGTGCCAAGAGATCCTCGGCCTGCTTTCGCTTGTACTTGGCTAAGAGGAGTCCCATCTCCTCGGCGATGATCTCCTCCACCCGCCTGGCCTCCTGCATCCTCTGCATGATGTTCTCATTGCTTATATTCTTCAGGCTGTCGATATTATGCAGCTCCACCCCGGGGACCTCTCCCGCCGCCTCATCAACGTCCCTGGGATTGGCGATGTCGATGATCAGAAGCTTATTGTCCCGGCCTTGCATGGCCTTCTCTATATCCTCTCGGAGGAGGATATAGTGCGGCGCAGCCGTGGCACTGATGACCACATCCGCGGCTCGTAGCCGCTCTTTCATCTCCTCGAAGGGCACCGCCTCCACCCCCAGGCAGCTGGCCAGGCACTCGGCAGAGCTGAGGGTTCGGTTGGTCACCGCCAGGGAGGCGGGGCTCCGGGCCAGAAGGGCCCGGGAGATCAGCTCTCCCGTCTCCCCCGCTCCGATCACCAGCACCGACTTGTCCTTGAGGTCCCCGAGGATCTCCTCGGCCAGATCTACAGCCGCCGATCCCACCGAGACCGAGCGCTCATTGATGCTGGTCTCCTTCCGGACCCTTTTCCCTACAGCGATGGCCTTCTTGAAGGCCGTATCCAGCATCCAACCGGTGGTCCCGGCCTGGGATGCTATCTGCACGAGCTCCTTCATCTGGCCCAGGATCTGGTCTTCCCCGATGATCATGGACTCGAGTCCAGATGCCAGGCGCAGCAGGTGAAGCAATGACTCATTATGATCATGAAAATCGATGATGCGGGAGGATACACGGGCCTTCTTGGCCAGATCGAATAAGACCTTCTCTCCCCTCTGGCTCACGATATAGATCTCGACCCGGTTGCAGGTCTTGAGCACGGCACACTCTTCCACCCTGTCCTGGGAGGCCACCCACTTGAGGAGTGAAGGCACATCTCCGTGCCAGGCTTTCTCGATCTCATCGATCGAGGCCTTGCGGTGGGTCACCAGCATCGAGGCTATCTCGCTCATCAGGGCGGATATGTGAGCGGGCTCTGATATAGGCCTTTTCATAGGAGAGGTCGAGAAGCCTCCATACCTCCCGGTCCTCCAGTATCCGCCTGAGGATGGCGGCGCGATCTTCCTGGCTGGGGACCATAGCTTTGCTCTCCTGGCGTATGGCAGAGAGCAGCCTTGCCATCTCCGATATGCTTGAACTGAACTCCTCCTCCAGCCGGAGGCGCAGGTACCGGCTCAGGGCGGGAATCTCGGTGGATATGGCAATGGATACCCTGCCGCGGCGGATGATAGATGGCACCACCACCTCCCCCCGGCGGTCTACTCTATTGACCAAAATCCCCCTGCCTCTGCACTCCCCCTCAATGGCCTGATTGAGCTTAATGTCGCTGGTGGCAGGCACAGCCAGAAATGCCCCTTGCAGATGCTGGGAGAAGCCGGAGGATAGGTCGCAGCGTACGGTCTCCACCCTATCCCCACTTCTCTCCGCCAGCTTTAGCAGACCCTCTGAGAAGTTTAGGGAGCAGACTTTCACCGGCCCATAGCGGGAGAAGAGCTCCGCCTTGCGCGTACCCACGCCGCCCCCTCCGAAGATTACCACCAGCCGTTGGGAGAGATCCAGAAAAAGGGGCAGCAGGTGATCCTCCCCACCATTTTCCCGCTCCATCAGTTCCTCTTTCATCTAGATCCTGGCCGAGGTCTTCTTGTATTCCTTCTCGCTGAAGAGCACCCTGTATTCCCTGATTCCGGAAATTTTTGACAGCCGCCTTGCCGTCTCCAGGCACTCCTCCCGGCTCCGGGAGTGGACCATGGTGTAGAGATTGTAAGGCCAATCCTGGCAGGCAGCCCTCTCATAGCAATGAGTCACCTCATCGTCCGATCCCAGGATCTCGCCTGCCTTTTGCACCTCATCCGGGGCCGCCCTCCAGGCGATCATGGCATTGGCCACTATTCCCAGAGCCCGATGGCCTATGGTGGCGGCAAAACGACGGATTATCCCCTCCACCTCCAGAGAGATGAGCCGATCTACCACCTCCTGCTCGCTCATGCCCAGCTTTTCTCCCAGGGCCTGGTAGGGCCGGCTGGTGAGGGATATCCCCTCCTGGGCCGCTTTAAGGAGCATCAGATCTCTTTCATCCATCAGCGCCACCCCCATGGATCGGCGAAGGGATAGCGATCGACCCCTTTCCCTGCAATCTGTCGGGCCTCTCGGGAGGGGTTGCCCACTACGGGATGATCGCTCCAGTAGTTTCCGCCCACCGCCTCACCCCCGTCCCACTGATTGGCTCCATTGTCGGCGGCATTTTGCATACCATTGTCCAGGAAGAGGTTGTGATAGAGCACATTTTCATTGCAGTCCACCAGGTTGGCTCCCGATACCTCATTGCCGGATATGCTGTTCTCCATGATCTTGCCGCCCTGGCAGCCGCTCATGCGCAGGCCGAAACGGCTATTCTCTTCCAGCAGGTTCTTCTCCAGATACAGCTCGCGACAGGACTGGGCAAATATCCCCTGGCCGTTGTGGCGAGCGAGATTGCCCTGCAAATGGGCTGCAGCGAGCTGCTGCAGGGATATGCCGTCCATCTCATTCTCGCTGGCATTATTGTCCATCAGACTGCAGGAATTGCTCCCCGCCAGGGATATGCCCCGCTGGCAGAAGCGGGCCGAGCTTTCCAGAAGGGATATCTCCTGGGATTTGCGGAGCAAGATTCCATCCACCTCGATATCTGCCGCACTGCAGTTCTGAATCCGGCAGAGCCGGCTGTCCTGCAGGGATATGCCCCACTGACAGGCACGGGCCTGGCAATCGACCATGGCCAGCCCCTGCGATCCTCGGGCTCGAAATCCCTCTTCTGAGCAGTTTATGGATCGGTCCCGCTCCAGCCTGCAGCTTGAAGCTTTCTCGGCGGAGAAACCAACAACACAATCGGCAGCCCTGCTATCCAATATGATGCAGGAGGTGCAGTGTAGCAGCAGATACCCCCACTCTGAGCTACCGATGCTGCTGCCTCGAATCCGGCAGCCGGTGGAGTTGACCAGGAACACTCCCGAGCTGCTGTTGCTGATATTAAGGCCCGCAGCACTGATGTTATGGCAGGATACAAGGCCCAAAAAGCCGCAATCGGAGGGCACGGCCATATCAGCCTCGCCCACCAGGTAGCAGATGGACTTATTGTCCGCCAGATTGCTTGCATCTATATCCTGGACAAAGAAATCGAAATTGGATAACTCGGGGCCGCTCTGGCCGGAGTCGATGCGCAGGTTATAGAGATTGCCCCAGAGGCGGCTATTCCGGAGCTGATTGCCACCGCAGTTCCGGATGGAGATTCCGTATCCGTTCTGAGAGGCGGAATTATTGGCCAGGACATTTTGAGCCGATCCCTGTAAAAGGATGCCGTTGCCATTTTCCGCGAGGCAGTTGTCCCGCAGACTGTTGCCGGCGCCGCCCTCCACAAAAATGCCCGCCCGCTCATTCTTTCGGCAGACGTTGCCGGTTATATTGCCCTTCTCCGATCCCCTCAGGCTTATGCCCACCTGGGCCCCGGATATGGTGTTGTTGCTATGGCTATTGCCTTGAGAACGGAAATCGTCTATACCGCTCACCATCTGTCCGGATAGGTTGTTGCCGGAGATGAAATTGTCATGGGATGCAAAGAGGACTATGGCCATGCCGCTTCCAGAGTAGGTGTTGTTGGCTACCGCCGAATCATGGCACTCCTCCAGCACCACTCCCCGCTGGGCAGAGAGGCGGCAGCCTTCTACCCGACCCCCCCAGGTGCGGTTGAAGACTACTGCCGTCTCTCCCGAGATGCTGCTGGCCAGGACGGCATTTTTCGCTCCCTTTATATCTACTGCCATGGGAGAGG
>CALMJN010000418.1 GCA_937864385.1 uncultured Methanosarcinales archaeon
TGTGAATCTGTCGCCGGTGTTGATCTTGCCCACCAGGCTGGCCCGGGCGCCCTCGTAGACATTGGGCAGGTCCCAGTCCTCATTGTAGATCTTGAGGATCCTCTCCCGCAGCTCGGGCGGGGAGACGATCAGGAAGCGCTCCTGGGTCTCGGCTATGCTCAAGACCTCAGGGGGAAAGTCGGCTGCTTTGTGCATGTCGTCAAGGTTGATCTCCATGCCGAATCCGCCGGCGGAGCCCATCTCCGAGGTGGCGCAGGTGAAGCCGCCGCCGCCCAGGTCCTTGAAGCCGATCTCAATTCCCTCTGCTCTAACTAAGGCGAAGAGGTCGGCATTGGCCTTGAAGAGCACATTCTTGAGGAAGGGATCGGGGATCTGCACTGCGCCCCGGTTGGTCTCCTCGTCCTCCTCCCGCAGGGCCTCGGAGGCGAAGGTGACGCCCCCCAAACCGGAGGAGTCGGTGGGCTTTCCCACCAAAATCACATCGTAGCCGCCCTCACCGGCAGCGGGCGGGGCGCGGGAGCGGATGATCTGATCCCGCCGGACTATGCCCAGGGAGACGACGTTGACCAGGCAGTTGTCGTCGAAGCTCTCATTGAAGACAATGTCGCCGCCCATATTGGGCACGCCCAAAGCATTGCCGTACTGCCAGATGCCGTCCACCACGCCCTCCGCCACCCAGCGCACCTTGCTGGCTTTTGGCCCGTAGGGGTCGCCGAATCGGAGGGGATCGGCGGTGGCCACAACAGTGGCGCCCATGCAGTTGACATCGCGGACGATGCCGCCGATGCCCGTGGCCGCGCCCTCGTTGGGGAGGATCTGGCTGGGGTGGTTGTGGCTCTCATGGGAGATGACCACGCACCACTGGTCGTCTATGGCCACGATCCCGGAGTCCTCCACCGGGCCCATGACCACATTGGGGCCGTCGGTGGGCAGAAACTCCTTCAGTGTGGCCCGGGAGCTCTTGTAGGAGCAGTGCTCGGACCACATGGCATCATAGCAGAACAGCTCGGTGAGGGTGGGATCGCGGCCCAGCACCTCGGCAATGGAGCGGGCCTCGGGCACAGACATTCCTATGCCCGCAGCGCGCAGACTGGACTGTACTTCTGGATCGGACAGACCGATTATCTTCAATTCGGAAACACCTCTGGAAAGCTAGGGGTATGCAAGGCTGGGAGGCATTATCAATTTATCGATCCGGGCAGATTGAACTCAACAGGATCTGCATACCAAGATTAAAGCTGCTATCAATCATCTAAATCCTCGGGATTCTTTCCTTCCATCCTAAGATCGTATTCATGCAAGAACTGCAAAATGGCTTGCATCTTCCCAGGATCGATATCTGGCTCATCCTTGATTTTCCTTATCCTATCAACAACTTCGCTAGGATCAATGAATGGCTCCAACCACTTTGGATCAAGTCGATAGATTTTCCTAACAGCTAGATCACCAAATCCCTGAATTCGTCTTATTGATCCAAAATGAACCAATAATGAGAGGAGGCCTTCATCTGCCGCTATGATATTGTTTACAAATGCTTTCGCTTCTTTGTCGGATCCAGTCCATTCGATCCAGGAATATAGTATCCGTATAAGGCTGGGAGCTGAAATGAGAGATCCATCTTCTGCTGCTTCCTCGATCTTGTCTACTACCAGGTCCTCGATAGTTTTTAGATGCTCCGATGC
>CALMJN010000419.1 GCA_937864385.1 uncultured Methanosarcinales archaeon
TCTAACGTGTTTGGCCTATTCAAGAAGAAGCCTGATGTCCTTCTCGGGCTCGATATCAGTTCCACTTCGGTGAAGTTGCTCGAACTGTCCCGGAACAATGGCCGATTCCGGGTTGAAGCGTATGGGGTCGAGCCGCTGCCCGTCCAGGCAGAGGAAGGGGTGTGGCTGGCGGTCAATGTGTACTTGAGGATATCCCCAACCTGCAGGTCCACGGTCTTGTTCACAATCTTGGTCAGGGCCAGGTCCGGCTCGCGCAAAGTGACATTGGCATTGTCGCTGGCGGAGAAGGGGATGCCCTGCGGGCTCTCATGAACCGATTGCACCAGGTTCATCAGCCGGACTGCATTCTGATTGGATAAGACATCCTCCACAGTAGTGGAGAGGTTGATGACAATCCGGCGCGGCCCGGTGAAGTTCCCCAGATCCCAGGTCAGGTTTTTGCCGCTCTGGGAGAAGGAGCCGCAGCCGCTGCATGAGTGGCTGGAGTATTTCAGTCCCACAGGAAGGGTGTCGATTATGCGGGAGCGGTTGTAGCTCTCCCCCGATCCCCAGTAGTCCACCTCGATGGTGAAGTTGGCATAGTCTCCAATGCTCTCGTCCGGTGCATCGCTCTTGCTGATATTGATACGGGAGGCAACGGCGAGATCTCCGCTCTGGCTGTAGACGCAGCCGCTGGGGCAGACGCCCTTTACCGAGACATTATTGACCAGTCCGCCGGAGGGAATGGCGGTGGCCCGGATGCTGCCCACGAATACATTGCTTCCCACCGGCAGATTCAGGCCGGACCAGACTATGGTGGTGTATCCGGCAGCGGGCTGGTTGGGATATATGGTGCTGCCGGCAGGAGTGACTGCGGGCGCAGTGAGCCCCGGCTCCAGGATGTCTGTGACCGTGACGTTGTTGGCGGTCATATTGCCGCTATTGCTCACCGCTATGGTCCATCGGGCCGTCGCCCCGGTCTGAGAGAGGGGAGTCTTTTTCACCTGCAGTTGGGCCAGCTTGGGGGATACGGCCAGATCGAACTGCCTGGAATAGGGATTGCCGCAGCTATCGCTGTAATTAAAGAAGGCCGTGTTTTTAGCCGGCAGCACTACATGATCGCAGCAGCCGCTGCAGCTCTGGGTGGAAAAGCCGATGGTAATGGTCTCATTTCTGTAGATCCGATCGATGCTGGAGGCATTCCAGATTATGGATCGGTTGGTCGAAGAGAGGTCCAGGGGCTCATCCGGCAGAGCTGCCAGAAATGCCTGGTGGCTGGCATTATTGCTGCTGATGCCGGCCGAGCCCGGCTTGTAGACGAATCCCTGCGGCAGAATATCATGGATGCGAGGGGTCCGGGCGGAGGTGCCGCTGTTGGAGATGACAATGGTATAGTCCCCGCCGCAGGTGTCGATGAAGCCTGAACTCTTGGAGTGGCTGATCTCAGGAAGGCTTCTCAAGGTGGCGGTAGCCGTAGCCGACTGCCTGACGCAGCAGCTCCAGGAGACGGTGGCATTATTGGCGGTCTCCACAGTGCAGTTGGCTACCTTGGCCGCCACCACTATGGTTCTGGTGCTGAATCGGGGCATATCCGCCAGATTCCAGACCAGGGGAGAGGCGACAGTTCCCAGGCCGCTGCTGGCGGGAGGGCTGCTGCTCCCGGCATCATAAACCGTGTTTGAGGGAAGGATGTCGGAGAGGGTGATGTTGCGGGCCGTGTGGGGTCCGCTGCTGCTCAGGAGAATATTCCAGGCCACAATGCCATCCTTCTCCACCCATTGCCTGGCCGGGGCCTTGCTGATGGTCAGGCCGGACCGGGAGCGCTGCAAGGCCACCGATCTGGGAGTGGAGGCGGCCTGGCTGCCGCAGGGATTGATATAGTTCACGACCGCCCTGGCCGAGCCGGAGGAGAAGCTGCAGGGGCCGGTTACTGTGGCATTGAAGGATATGGTGATCCTCGTCCCCGGGGCATAGCCGGCGGAGGAGTTAAAATGCCAGCGCAGGGGATTTGCGCCAAGATCGACCGATGTCGGCACCGCTCCGCTGACGGCATATGAGCCGGGAACATATTTGAGGCCAGCCGGGAGAAGCTCGCTGGCGGAGAGGTTGTAGGCGTAGGCATCCGTCACACCGAACTGAATGGTGAAGCTGGCATTGGCTCCGCAGTCGTCAATAACCCCGGCATCATGCTTGCTCAACACTATCGATGGCGTGAGCCCTACAACAGTGGAGTCATCGTCCAGGCTCTGGCAGGGAATGCCGCTGCAGCCCCATGCCGCCAGGACGTGGTTGTCCATATTGCGGCAGGCGTTGAGGCTCGCGTTCAACTCGATGATCATCTGCTTTTTAGGAGAGAGGTTGCCCAGACTCCAGGTGATATTCTGGCCGGAGACTGTGGTATTGGCCGGGTCGGTGACGCCGTTGATCCTGGAGCCGGTATAAATCAGGCCGGGATCAAGCATATCCGTGATGCTGGTGTTATAGGTGGTTCCGGACCCCTTGTTGCTGAGATACACTTTCCATAGAACATTTCTCTTAGTGGCGAATATCAGCTCAGGGGTCTTGTCGATATAGAGGCTGCCTTTGTTTAAGATGAGGGGCTCCCCGGAGAATGAGCCGTTCAGGGGCGCGCCGCAGTTGTCGCATTCGTAGGCGTCGTGACGCCGGCTGTTCCAGGCCACCCTGGCCGGCAACGTCCTGGCCATGCTCCTGCTCCTGGGCAGCGGCGACCTGCTGACCCTGTTCGTGGGCTGGGAGGCGACCTCCTGGGCCGGCTTCCTGCTCATGGCCCTGGCCGGCGGCCCGGCCCGCGCGGCGGCCCTGAAGTACCTGGTCTACGCCATGGCCGGGGCGATGGCCCTGCTCGGCGCCCTGGTGCTCCTGTTCCAGGCCGGCGGCTCGTTCTCCTACGCGGCCGCGCAAACCAGCCTGGCGAACATGTCGTCCGGCCCCCTGGCGGCCCTGATCGTCCTGTTCACGGTCGGTTTCGGCGCCAAGCTGGCCCTGCTGCCCCTGCACCTGTGGCAGGCGGCGGCCTATTCCGAGACGCCGGCGCCCGGTTCCGTGTTCCTGGGCGGCATCGTCGGCCGCATGGGCCTGTTCGCCCTGGCCCCGGTGCTGACGGCGGAGGTGGCGATGGCCCTCGGCCTGGATCGCTTCGGGGAATGGATCGCGGCCTTCGCGACGGCCGCCGGCTCGAAGCTCCCCGCCTTCCGGACGGCTGCCGCCCAGAGGAGGACCTGGGTGTGGGCCGTGGCGATCGGGTCGGAGGTCGAACACTCGTGCCCGAAGCGCGCCCGGTACGCGGCGATGAACTTCCGGTTGGACTCGGTCTTGAGGCTCTGGAAGTAGCCCCAGCACGCGAGGTGGCCGTGAGCCGGCTTGCCGAGCGAGAGGAGCTCGGTCTCGGCGACGCTCATCGCGATCACCGGGTACTCCGAGGGTCCGAGGCCGGCGGCCGCCAGCTGCCGGTAGAACGCGTTGTTGCTGTCCCCGTTGACCGTGCTGAAGACGACGAGCGGCCCGGCGTCGCGGAGGCGCTGGACGACGTCCGAGAACTCCACGGAGCCGAGCGGCACGAGGGCTTCGCCCACCACGGTGCCGCCGTGGCTCCGAACGATGGCCTTCGCGAGCCGGTTGGCGGTTCGGGGGTAGACGTAGTCCGACCCGACCAGAAAGAACCGCCGCCCGAGCTCGGTGAGGGCCCAGTCCAGCGCGGGCTCCACCTGCTGGTTGATCGTGGCGCCCGTGTAGAAGACGTTCTCGGATTCCTCGAGACCCTCGTACTGGACGGGGTACCAGAGGAGCGCCCCGGCGGACTCGACCTCCCGCCGGACCGCTTTTCGGGCGCTCGACGTCCAGCAGCCGAAGACGTTGCCGATCCCCTCCGGCCCCGTCAGCCGGGCCGCCTCGCGCCCGAACGTCGCCGGGTCGGAGCGGCCGTCGGCCACGACGGCCGCCAGGGCCGGCTGTCGCTCCTTTGCCCGCCGGACCTCGTCGCCTTCGACGTCGACGAGGACGATCTGCCGATCGAAGACGGCCAGATCAGCCCCCAGCTTGATCCAGCAGGCGATGGCCACGGCCGCGTAAATCACGAATCCTTCGCCCACGGCGAAGATTACGTTGCGGATAGGGTAATACTGGCGAAAGATCCTGAGCATGATGTCCGCGGCATTATATTGTATGCTGTGCTCCGTCGGATTGAGGAGCGTTATTGAGTCGCAAAAAGGGGCCTCCAGCATCTGCCGGGTTAGGGCGGTTTCCCAAGATGGCCCTGGTGCCAGGGGAGCCGGTGTCAGGCCTGCTGGTAGTAGCTGCCGTATTGGGCATACTGCCCCTTGCCGTAATAGGCGAAAACGCGTTCGTCCACCCAGTTGGCGACCACGCCTAAGATCTTATCCCGGCCCAGCTTTTCCACCACATCCTCCACTATCTCGCGCTTGGTGCTGCCGCTTCGCACCACCAGCAGAATCCCGTCCACCAGCCGGGCCATGCGGTCGTAGTCCAGCTTGTCCGGCGAGTAGAGGACCTGGTCAAAGTACCAGCCCAGGTCCCGGCCGCTCACCTCCTGGGCGACGGCCACGAAATCCGGCTCCAGGCGATTGCCGCGGTAAACCCGGGGACCGATTGGCGTCTGCCTCGCGTGTCGGTTCCGGGCGTTTTCTGGCTGGAGGGCGTCAGCCGGCTGGACGTATCCGAGCCGTTGCGGATCGCCCATCTGGAGACGACCGGCGGCCGCCAGCTGCAGGCGACTCCGCTGCCGGCGCCGCAGCGCGGCGAGATCGTGCGCGAGCTCGGCAACGAGCTGCGCGCCGTCAAGGAGCCGCTCGGCCGCCTGGTGTCGCTCGAGATGGGGAAGATCCTCTCGGAGGGCCTCGGCGAGGTCCAGGAGATGATCGACATGTGCGACTTCGCCGTCGGGCTGTCGCGCCAGCTCTACGGCCCGACCATGATGTCGGAGCGACCCCGGCACCGGATGTACGAGCAGTGGCACCCGCTCGGCACCGTCGGCGTCGTCACCGCCTTCAACTTCCCCGTCGCGGTGTGGTCGTGGAACACGGCGCTGGCCGCGGTGTGCGGCGACCCGGTGATCTGGAAGCCGTCGTCGAACACCCCGCTGACCGCCGTCGCCGTCCAGCACATCGCCAATCGCGTAGCCGCACGCTTCGACTGCGACGGCATCTTCAACCTGGCGATCGGCAAGGGTTCGGTGGTCGGCCAGCGCATGGTCGACGACCCGCGCGTCCCGCTCATCTCGTTCACCGGCTCGACGTCGCAGGGGCGCAAGGTCTCCGCGTCGGTCGCGACCCGCTTCGGCCGCGCCATCCTCGAGCTCGGCGGCAACAACGGCGTCCTCGTCATGGACGACGCCAACCTCGACCTCGTCTTGCGCGCCATCCTCTTCGCCGCGGTCGGCACCGCCGGCCAGCGCTGCACCTCGCTGCGCCGCCTGATCGTCCAGAAGGGCATCTACCCGAAGCTCGTCGAGCGCCTCGTGAAGGCCTACAAGACCATCCCGATCGGCGACCCGCTGGCGGCCGGCACCCTCATGGGCCCGCTGGTGGACGAGGCGGCGGTGCACGACATGATGGCCGCCCTCGACAAGGTCCGCGAGCAGGGCGGCGAGATCCTGGTCG
>CALMJN010000420.1 GCA_937864385.1 uncultured Methanosarcinales archaeon
AATTGGAGTGGGTGTTCCAGCCCTTGAAGCCGAGCTGATAGAATTCCTTCTCAATGGCGCTATCAAAGCCGATCTCGGGTTCGGATTCTATGCCGAAAAGAGATCTTCGAGTGTGGTCCAGAGCGAAGTCATAGATCCTCTTTCCCTGGAACGTCTTCCTGGATATGCTGGCCTTCAAGCTCCACCTGCTGGCCTGCATTAAGGTGGGCAGCAGCCTGGCGAAGGCCGAGCCATACCTCTCGGTCAGCTTGAATAGGGAGAGTGGCCCCTCCAGGGAGATCTTGCCATCATGTATGGAATAGATGAGCCCCAGCTGCTTGATCTTTCTGAACACCGGCTGGTAGTTGTCCTCCACCTGGATCTCCATGGCCGTAGCCCTGAAAAGAAGAGTCTGAGCCAGGGATAGGTTGTACTGCCTGAGCAGGTCTCCCGGGGACAGAGTCCGAAACTCCTTTACCGCAAGGTTGTCTTCCTGGTCCGCCCAGAGAGCCCTTTCCAGCTCCTCGGGGCCGACAGATAGCCTCCTGGCAGCCCTATCCAGAACCCTCTCCCGGCCATCTTTGCCGGTGATAAATCCTCCCGATTCCTCAAAGACGGCCCTTCTGGCGGCAATGGGATCGATGGCTGAGTCCGTCTCAATTACGCATCTTCTCTCCAGGATCTGGGCGAGCCCCCGGATGAGGCAAAAGCGGCCGGACTGGAAGACCACCTTTGTATGCCTGCTCATTGAACCACGATTTTATCAGGGATAGTCCAGCCAGGCACCACACAGGCTCAGGTCAGAGGCCACATAAATCATGGGATGTCGCTCCGCAGTGAAACTGAAGAAGACAGGAAGATCCTGGAGGCTACAGGCGTTGGTAGATGCTGCGTATGCGGCAATCAGACATCGAAGTCGGATTTGATTCAAGATTCAGATGGCAGAGATGTTTGCAGAAGCTGCGCCAAAGCCAGAAAATAGATTTTCATTCGAGGGCTAGATTCCCAGCTGTGGTATATGTGCCAGGTAGCTCTCACGAAGCTCCTTCTTGTCGATGTGATCGTAGATGTCTATGGCTTCCCGCCTGACGTCGCCCCTTAGCTCCTGGATGAACTCCCTGGACATGCCCGCTCGCCTGAGGTGTGTGGTGAACCAGTGACGACAACAGTGAGGACT
>CALMJN010000421.1 GCA_937864385.1 uncultured Methanosarcinales archaeon
GTGATCCTGGCCAATTTCCACGCTGCTCGCCAGTTTGCCCAAAAAATGAACCGGCAGCGCGACCTGGTCAATTACCCGGAGCGGGCTGTCCGCGCCGGGCAGATCAATGCAATGGGCTACAACACAGACGAAGCAGTATATTCTGGACAGGCCGCTGCCATTGCAGGTGTCCCGGTATTAGAGGATATTTTTCCGATATTCCGAGCCCACCCACTTTTATTTCAGGTGCTGCTTTCTTTAGTTTATAAAATTCAATTCAGTGATCTGGCTGGTCGACTTTTTGCCGCAGTGATCGGAATGGCGATGGGTATTGACCAGAATATCAACATCCTCCGGCCTAATCTGCAAACCCTCCAGCGCCTGAAGGATGGCCTCTTCGTCGCCCTTCTGACCGGTATCTACCACGATCTTGCAGCCCCGGCTAAGGATCAGTGTGGAGGAGGATCGAGCGTCCAGTATGATTCCCTGGTCATCCCTTTTGATCGATCCCGGCTTGAGAAGATACACTGCAGGCATAAATGGCAGAAAGGATATTGCTTCGGCTCAGTCCAGATAGAGCCGATGCAGTTTCTGGTAAAGCCTCTCCACCTGAGATACCGCAGTTCCTATGTACTGATGCGGGTCGAGCAGGGATGATATCTGCTGAGCGGTAAGATGCTGAGTGACCAGGCTACTCTCCAGGAGCACATCTGCCAGCTCTCTCTTCTCTTCGAAGGCGATCATGGAGCTCTGGCGCATGATCTCATGGGCCTGCTGGCGGCCTACACCTTTTTTGGCCAGCTCGACCATTACATTCTCGGCCATATTCAGGCCGCGCAGCATGGTCAGGTTTTTCTCTATGTTCTCTTTCCGCAGAGTCAGCCGATCCAGGGTACGGGTGGCCAGGGTGATGAGATGGTCGGTGAAGATGAAAGCCTCGGGAAAGACTATCCTCTCGCAACTGCTGTTGGTCAGATCCCTCTCATCCCAGAGGGGTATGTTCTCGAAGGCGGGGATGAGCTGGGCCCGGACGATGCGGGACAGGCCGCAGATCTGCTCTGATTTGATGGGATTTCTCTTGTGGGGCATGGTGGAGGAGCCAACCTGCTTTTTGCCGAAGCCCTCCTCTACCTCGGCTATCTCCGTCCTCTGGAGAGTGCGCATCTCCACGAATATCTTGTCCAGGGTGGATGCTGCCAATGCCATCCAGCAGATAAGCTCAGCGTGGCGGTCGCGTTGCACCACCTGGTTGGATACATCCACCTCGGCCAGTCCCAAATGCTGCATGACCAGAGTCTGGATATCCATGCCTTTCTCGCCGTAGGCGGCCTGGGTGCCCACTGCTCCGCTCATCTTGCCCACGGCAGCGCGGGGTCGGAGCTGCTGAAGGCGCTCGATGTGCCGGCCCACCTCCGAGGCCCAGATGGCAAAGCGCAGGCCGTAGGTGGTGGGGACAGCAATCTGGCCGTGGGTCCTGCCGGCGCAGACCAGGCTCTTGTTGGCCAAGGCTTTTTCCAGCAAAAGGGAGAGCAGGGCCTTGAGCTTGGGCTCCAGGATATCCAAAGAGGCCTTTATCTGCAGGCCGGTGGCGGTGTCCAGGATGTCATTGGATGTGGCGCCCAGGTGGATCCACTCCCCGAATTGAGGGCTCTCTTCTGCTAAAGCCAGGACGGTGGCCATCATATCGTGTCCAATCTCGTCCTCGATCTCTTTGGCCCGCTCCGGTCGGGTTGACTGTGCCGCTGCGGCTATCTCCGCCGCCGCGCCCGGCGGAATCATGCCCAGCTCTTCTTCCGCCCGTGCCAGGGCCGCCTCCACCCGGAAGAGGCAGCGCAGCCGGAAGTCCTCTTCCCAGATGGCCTTCATCTCTTTGGTGCCGTATCGGAATTCGATGGGGTGAATAGACATGATGAGCAGAATGACAGGAGGGGTTGATGAGCTTTTGGTTTCATAGACAGAAGCTGCATCAAAACAGCCGGGCAATATCATACCCTTGATGATCCTTAGGCTTTGCATCCGATGCGGTTGGTCAGAACATTCCAGGGTCCGTCCTAAGTTTTTTCCAAGGCAAAATATATATAAGTTGAAGGCGAACCTGAGAAGTATGTCGAAGCTCGCTATTTGCGTTTTTTGCCAAGAGCACGGCATTGATGTGTCCTTAGATACATCTGCGAAAAAATTCTGCATTTAAGGCCCAGTCCAAATGATGATTTGGATTGGGTGTTGGAAGCTTGAGAGCAGAATGGAAATAAAAAGGAATTTGCTTTGAAAGGATTGGCCTGATGAAGTGCTCCTGATCTTTGCATCTCAGGGAGCATCAAAGGATGAATCCCACCGGGTCATCATAACCTACTGCAGCCTTTCTAACTGAAGTGCTGCCGGGCCAACTCCTTCTGGAGCCAGGCGATGACAAAGAGAATTGAACTTAATGAGTCTTTGAACTTTAGGGGCAGCATATTTGCCGGGATAGCAGGAAGCAGCGAAGGGCCTTCCATAGATGTCATACTCCAGATGATGAAAAGCCAAATCGATCTGGGGTCTGCATTTATGAAGACATTTCTGGTTGAAGGACTGCTTACTCTAGGTGCAGCCATGGGTATTGGAATGGTAGCGGTTCTTGTCGGGGTGGGATGGTTGGCATAGACCGGCAGGATATCAATCAAGAGAATTTGGCAGTTTAAAAAGAGATTTCGGATGCTCTAATTTGATCGATGCCCTTCACTTGCGGGTGGTTTGGTATGACCTATGACTATTTGGCAGCTTTGGCAAAGCGAAAGGAGCTTATCGAACTGATTGCCGCCGCGGCTGATGAGATTGCAGCCATCGACGCCGAATTGAAAATCGGCGGCTTGCCTTGGCTGGAAAGCTATGAAAGATCCCCATCTATGGTGGCTGATATGAGTGATACCGGCTTGGTGCAATAGCTGGCAAGAGACGATATGCGGCAAAGGAATGAGGATGCGCTACCTTATAAAAAGCGGAAAAGTTGACAAGAGCATGGCTAGCGTTACAGAGAGGAGGGCCAGTTATGGCGCCTGGCTCTGACTCTTTCTTTCCCAGGTGTCCCATGTGCGGCTCCATGTGGATAGCGCAAAACCAGGATAATCTTAAACCAGAATGTGAGACCTGCGGTCAAAAATTAAGGAAGAAGACAACGGGAAGAGGATATGAGGTGCAATAAAATGGGAAAGGAAGACGGCTACTATTTCTACTCCGAGAAGCAGAAGAAGATCAGGGCGCGGATTGATTCATCCCCCAGCTTCTTTGCCAGAGTAAGCGGCAAGATAGTGGAATGCACGGAGCGAAGCACCTCGCCAAGTCCTTCCGGGCCTTTTGACGATTATGTCTTTCTTGGCAGAGGGACATACATCGGCAGCAAGCCGGAATGAGAAGGCGAGGCTTCATAAGAGGAGGATCGAATTCGATCCTCCCATCCTGCCAGGTCGATAACGAAATTTTTTTGGCCTTATGGCATCGGATCTCTCCGGCTCTTTTCACGCTGCTTACCTTGTCTCTTTCTCATCCGTCTCTTTCACATCCACTGATAGTGGCGCATGACCTCAGGTACAAAATCATAGAGCAGGCTGTTTTCCACATAGCCGAAGAAGAGGCATCCGGCGCATCCTGCAGCCAGTTCCTTTCGCTTCTCTCTGGTATCCTCCCAGACCCTGGCCAGGCCACTGCGGATGTTTCCCAGCGCCTCCTGGTGCACCCGGCAGGCGCCAACGGTTCCATCCGCCGCCACATGCATGATTATCTCCGAAGCATGGCAGGTGAATTGGCGCCCGGCTTCTTTGCTCTTCTGCCTTTGGGACTCCTTTATCATCTGGAGGTAGGTTAGAGAATTTATGAGGGGAGATCCGCTCTTTTTCAGATCCATGAGCCTCTCTATAGCCGCCTCAAATTCGGAAATATCCCTGACCGCCAGGCTCTGCCAGACCTGCTGGCTGATCTCCGGAGAGGGGTGCATGGGCTCAAAGGATATCCAGCAGCCTAAAGATTCTGCCAGGTGTACCAGATCCTCCAGCTCGCCAACATTTTTTCCGGATATGACGCAGTTGATGAGAATCTCATGCCCGGCCTTCCTTGCCGCCCGAATTGCATCCAGGACCGGGGCCGGGTCTAATCCCCGAAGCTCCTTGTAGCTCTTGATGCCGTCCAATGAGACGGAGAGCATGTCCAGATCCCGGAGATCTGCCAGCCTCTTTTCCAAAAGCAGGCCGTTGGTTACCAGGGAGGTGACAAGGCCCTTGGACCGGGCATGGCTCAGGATGAGGGGCAGGTCCTCTCTCATCAGAGGCTCCGCAGTCCAGGCGTTGTAGACCCCGATGCCATAATCAGCGGCCTCATCCAGCATCCTGAAAATCTCAGGGGTGCTCATCTCCGGGCCCGGCTGCTTCCAGTAGCTGCAGAAGCGGCAGCGCAGATTGCAGCGTGAGGTTATGCCGTGGGAGAGGACAAAGGGCCTCTTCTTAATCCTCATCTGCCAGAGGGCCCGGGCAGCCATCGCCGGAGAGAAGGATTTCATAATGCACCTTTTGCCGCCGCCGGGTAATAAACCTGGCTGAACCCGGCGGCATTAACCGGCTTGATAAGGAGCTTTTCTCGGCCAGTTCAGGTTATGCTCAAGGCTAAAGCGGTGGTTAAAAAATTATTGAGCAGGGATTCACTGCGCCTTCAAGAACTCCTTTTGGGCGGCATCGGCCTCGGCACGGGTCTGATCTGCCTCTTTAAAAGAGCAGATCATCTGGTCGTGGTATTCCTGGGCCAGTTGTGCGAACCGGGTTACTTGATTGTGGTAAGTGGATGCCTGATCTCTCAGGGCCTGAGCCTGGTCAAGAAGCTTCTTCATGTCCTCGCTCTTCTCAAGCTGCTCTTTTCTTCCTTTAAACTCCGTACGCAGGGCAGAGATCTTATCCACCAGTTGCTTCTCTTTTTCCGGGCTCAAAACCTCGGTCTGCTGTCGAAATTCCAGGTGGTCTATCTCCCGGCGCAAGTCTCTTATGGAGCGCTCGCCGGTGGGGTTGTGCTTTTTCTGGAGGTCTTCTATCTTCAGGTAGAGCTGCTTGATATTCTCGTTGCACTCATCCCTCTTCTTCTTGGACTGGGCCACATTTTTGTTGCTCTCGTCCCGCAGCTTCTTGAAGGACTTGGCTCTCTCAATCAGCCCTTCTGTAGCCCGATTGAGCTCATTTCGCCTCTAGGCCCATCTGCTTACTTCAGCATTGCATTGGCT
>CALMJN010000422.1 GCA_937864385.1 uncultured Methanosarcinales archaeon
GGATACATTCGGGATTTCGGGAGTTGAAACTTTTGAGTGGATTAAAAGCAGAAATGCGCATTGACTTATCAAATTGGTGCTCGTTGTTATGCAATAAGCCTGGAAAAAAGAGATTTAAGTTCACGCTATTGCTACTATTAGTTGGGATAATTTCTGCTTTTTGCCTCACCCCAACAGGCTCCGCCCAGAGCGGCTATGAGATCAGGAACGCCATAGTCACTCCTGAATACGGCTATGAGGACTTCACCTATTCCGCCGAGGTATGGATGAGCCAGAATGTAGCCGACGATGTAGGCGTTATAGCTGTTACCCAGTTCAGCCTTGAACTTAATATCTATAATAATGGCAATTTGATTCATACAGATTCAATCGATCAAAGGGGAATGGCAAAGAACTCCTTCTCCTTCGGCCCCTACAGCTTCAAGAACCGATTTGCCATTGAAGAGACGGAGAACGCCTCGTTTGAGTTCATCTTTTATGCCGCAGGCAGGGCTGTGGCCAGTACCAAGAGGATTCCCGGCCCCATTGTCAAGCCCCCCACTGCTACAGGCGTTCAGTTCGATCGCACTCCCTATTTCTTCCAGGGGATCTCTGCTTCAGCCGGCTTCAGAGATCAGGACGCCCTCGACCCCAGGCCCACCTGCCATCTGGTTATAACCGGACCCTTAGGCACGGCTGAATCCCGGACCTGGAATTCAGAGGACGTGAGCTGCCGCTCCTCCGGGAAAAGCGCTTATGCCGCCACCATCCATGAGGACCTCTCTTCTTACCGCAGCGGCGGTAACTTCAGCTTCACGCTGATCTATAATAACCTCAAAATGGAGCCGCTGACCTATGGACCC
This sequence comes from uncultured Methanosarcinales archaeon, assembly GCA_937864385.1. Lineage (GTDB taxonomy): Archaea > Halobacteriota > Methanosarcinia > Methanotrichales > Methanotrichaceae > Methanothrix. The sequence continues at coordinate 843 of CALMJN010000422.1, forward strand.
TACAATATCACCCTCCGGCCCTATACGCCTGCGGCAGAGAGCCTGAAGATAGACAAGAATCTTGATTATACCAACTTCACCATTCAGGCCACGGCCAGAGATGCATCGGCGGGCATGGAGGAGAGCCTTCCCCAGGGCAGGCTCATAATAAGCCATCCCGGCAGGGATGATATGATCTTCGCCTCGCTCGATCCCCAGATCAGCGGAGATAGGGCAGTCTTCAGATGGACGGCAGAAAACGATCCGCCTCTCTTCAACCGCAGCGATGTGGATCTGAGCAAGTCGGCGCCATTCTCGGCCAGGCTGGAGTACACAAACCAGAGATGGGACTTCTCGGCCAGCAGCTCCAATGTGACATTCAATGTGGTGGAGGAGATCCCCAAGCTCATCAGCCCATCCATTCCCCAGAATGTCTATGTCTCCTCGGGCGAGACCACCACTCAGGATATGACCGCAATTGTCGCCTTCAGCAAGGGCCCGGGAGATCTGGAGGTGGAGCTAGACGGCCCCAATATGGATTTCAAGTCCAGGGAAAAGGCCACGGCTCTGGGAGGAAACAGGTATCAGTACAGGTGGCAGATACAGTTCGATGACAGCCACGTCAATAATAATTATACACTTTCTCTGTCCTTCCTTCATGATCAACTGGAGGGGGGAAGGTATGACTTCGATGAGCGGAGCATAATCGTCTCCCCCATATCGGTCCGGTTTTTAGGGGCGGATGTCAGTGCAGCTTCTGGAGCCTGGAATGACAGCTATAACTATTCGGCCAGCATAGATTCGACTGTGCCGGTCAAGGTTCAGCTTCAGGTCTACGATCCCTGCAGCAGCGACTGGATAGAAAAGCAGACCCAAGAGGCGGCTGTGGGAACGGCCACAAATCTCTACTGGCCCCTCAGGCCCTTTGCCTATGAGTGCCCGGAGATGGCAGGCAAGGCAGCAAAATATCGCTTT
>CALMJN010000423.1 GCA_937864385.1 uncultured Methanosarcinales archaeon
GCCGTGCTGCACACGCATGGAAGAGATGACGGCGGTGCCCTTCTCTCCACCTGCCTCATACTCCACCAATAGTGGCGAGCCATATCCGAATCCCTTCACGTCCTCAGTTGTAGCTATGGTCTCGCCCATCTTACGGGTGCTGACAAGGACCAGATCCCTGCCGTAGAGCCTCTTCAGATATGCCTCCAGGTTTGCTTTTTTCAGATCCAAGAGAGAACACCTCCTTCTAGAATGCAGCCTTCAGGTCCCCATCTGCCAGCTATGCAGGTACTTCTCCTGCTCCGCAGTGAGCTTCTCCGTCTCCAGGCCCATGGAGGCCAGCTTCAGCTCCGCCACCCTGCGGTCGATCTCCACGGGAACGGCATAGACCTTCTTCTCCAGCTTGCGGCCGTTCTCCACAATATAGCGCACGGCCAGGGCCTGGTTGGCAAAGGACATGTCCATGACCTCGGGGGGATGGCCGTAGGCGGCAGCAAGGTTGATCAGCCGGCCGTCAGCCAAGAGGTAAAGCCGGCGGCCGTCTTTGAGGTCGTATTCGGTGACATTATTCTGCACCTCAGCCTTCCTGACCGCCATCTTTTCCAGAGCAGGAATGTCAATCTCCACATTGAAGTGGCCGCTGTTGGCCAGTATGGCCTGGTCCTTCATCTGAATGAAGTGCTCCTCGCGGAGAACGTTGATGTCTCCAGTAAGGGTTACAAAGAGGTCTCCCAGGGGGGCGGCCTTATGCATGGGCATGACCCGGTAGCCGTCCATGGCCGCCTCCAGGGCTTTTCTCGGCTCGATCTCGACCACAATCACATTGGCCCCCAGGCCCCGGGCCCGCATGGCAAAGCCCCGGCCGCACCAGCCGTATCCTCCCACCACCACGGTCTTGCCGGCAAAGAGGAAGTTGGTGGCCTGCATGATGCCGTGCAGGGTGCTCTGGCCGGTGCCGTATCGGTTGTCGAACATCATCTTGGTCTCGGCATCGTTGACGGCGATGACCGGATAGAGAAGGGCCTTGTCCTCGGCCATGGCCCGCAGGCGGACCACTCCGGTGGTGGTCTCCTCGCATCCGCCGAACATCTTAGCAGCCAGGTCCGGCTGCTCCTTGTGGATGATGGCTATGGTATCGGCACCGTCGTCCAGGCTGACATTGGGCTCCAGCTCCAGGGCCATCTTGATGCAGTCGTAGTACTCCTTCTCGTTCTCCCCCCGGAAGGCGTAAACATGGAGTCCCCGGGCAGCAAGGGCTGCAGCCACATCATCCTGGGTGGAAAGCGGGTTTGAGCCGGTGACTGCCACCTCGGCTCCGCC
>CALMJN010000424.1 GCA_937864385.1 uncultured Methanosarcinales archaeon
GGCGGCCGGATTCGCCTGGGCTACTGGCTCGATCCCTGCGGAACGCGTGGCGTGGAAGCCGCCTTCTTCGCACTGACAGAAAAATCCTCGACCTTCTCCGCCGCCAGTCCGGAGGTGCCCATCCTGGCGAGGCCGATCTTCAACGTCCAGCCGGGGTCGATCGGCCAGGACGCGGAAATGGTGGCGTTCCCCGAGTTGTGGGACGGTTCCATCCAGGCGGAAAGCCAAACGCAACTGCAGGGAGTCGACGTCCTGTACCGGCAGGTCCTGTGCCAGGATGGTACGCGGCGCGTCGACTGGCTGGCCGGCTACCGCTACCTCGGATTGGACGAACGGTTGGCGATTTCGGATTTCAAGCGTTTCGTCGGCGCGGGCACGGGGCTGCAAGCGGGTACGACCATCCAGGAGTTCGACCGGTTCGCCACGCAGAACGACTTTCACGGCGGCGAACTGGGGCTGACCGCGGAACTGCGCCGCCGCCGCTGGACGCTGGAAGTATTGGGCAAGCTGGCCATCGGCAACAACCGTTCGCAAGTGACCATCAACGGCTCGACCACCGTCACGGTGCCCGACCCCGACGTGGCCGTGCCGCATGTTCCGGGCCATGAATTCGCGGGCGTCGTGATCGAAGTGGGGCCGGAGTGCCGGCGCTTCCGAAAGGGAGACCGCGTGACGGCTCCCTTCATCCTGTCTTGCGGAGAATGCGTTGACTGCCGGGGCGGCGAGCCCACGGTGTGCAACCGGCAGCATGTGGTGGGCTTTTCCGGCTGGGGCGCCTTTGCCGAGGCGCTTGCCTCTCCAATGGCGGTGTTGCCCGAGGATGTTGTCCTGGACATCAGCCCCAGCGCAGCCAGATACATTAAGGGTGCGGTCAATATAAATTACGAGAGCTTTTTTGAGAAAGGCGGCAGGCTTAGAACAGTCTCCGAAATGGCCAAACTACTGGGCGAGGCAGGAATTTCCAGAAACGATTCTCTCGTCATTTCAGGTGAATGCCTTCCCTGCGGAGGTGGCCCCTCTCCGGCTATCTTCACTTACTGGCTGCTCAAGTATCTGGGACATGAAAAGGTAAGAGTTCTGGACGGGGGCATCGAAGACTGGACGGCAGTCGGTCTGAACACCAGCAATGAGTCAGCCATCAGGTCGAAGACGGATTATATCCCGGATCTTAAGCCCGAGCTTTTCGCCACCTATGACTTCGTCCTCAACGGCAGGGCGCAGATCGTGGACGCCCGACCGGCCAGGGACTATGGAATTGGATCCGTTCCCGGAGCCCTGAATATCCCCTATGAGAGCGTGGTGGAAGATGAGAGGATAAAGCCGCAGGAGGATCTGCAGAGGATCTTTGCCGTGCTGGAAAGGGAACGGCCCGTTGTGGTCTATACCAACGTGGGCGTCGAGGCCTCATTGGTCTGGTTTGCCCTTACCATCTCCGGTTACGATGCCCGGCTTTATACCTGGCTGGATTGGCTGGAAAACCAGCCCAAATTCGGCTACGAGCTGGCAAAGATTGAAGCGAATCCGAATCCAGTCCGGTCCGGGCAGGCCACCAGCATAACTGCATCTTTCAGGGAGAGGCAGCCGGCCGGCGAGAATCCATCTTCAAATGATGAGGTCAGGCTCACGGTGAAAGGGTGTGCTACCTGCGGATTTGGCTCTCCCCAAGGCTTCGCCAATATAAATCGAAGCAGCGGAATGGTGCAAATCGGATCTTCTGGAAAGACTACCCAATCCGGAGGAGTTGCCGTGCAGCAGGCAGATAGCATACTGCGCTGCACCGCTATTATCTATGCTCCGGACGGCTCCGAGGCGGCAAGGAGCAATCTGCTGCAAAGCTCAGGGGGCGAATACGCGGGCATATGGAATGCCGATGTAGCTCCTGGGATTTACAAAGTGAGCTTAGTTGCTACAGCATCCTCCAACGCCGAAACTTTTGCAGATGTTCTGGAAATCGAGGTGACAGATTAGAATATTAGAATATGTGGCTTATTGATAGGAATTGATGAGGATTAAAACTGCCCTTGCTATGGGAGGGACAACTGGTAGATCCCTTCATAGCATGTGTATGTAGCCAATATTGAGGACTTTGAGGTGATAAAATGGCATGGTTAGTTGGATACCCCAGAGAGAAGATCAACTGGCATCCCTTCATTGATCCCGAGAAATGCGTGAAATGCGGGATGTGCATGAACTGCGGAAGGAACGTCTACGACTGGACAGATGAAGGCCCGGTGGTGGCCCGGCCTAATCAATGTATTGTTGGCTGCAATACCTGCGCCAATCTGTGCATG
>CALMJN010000425.1 GCA_937864385.1 uncultured Methanosarcinales archaeon
GCCAGAGCGCCGGCGGAGGACGAAGAGATTGGCATCGATTGCCGGCTGTGCGGGACGCGGATGTACGTGCGGCGAAAGCAGATCGGGACCACGGTCAAGTGCCCCGACTGCCACTCGCCGGTCGTCGTCAAGATCTCGCCGAAACGCAAGGCGTCCATGCCGGACGAATTCGCTGAGGCGGACTTGTACAAGATGAGCGAGCCTGTCGAGTTGCCGTCGGCGATGTACGTGCCACCGGCGGCGCGGGCCGAGGGCGCCGCGCCGGGCCTGCCGCCCGCGGCGGGGACGCCGGCCGGCGCCGGCAGTCCGGGCGCGGGGGGCACCGCCATGCAGCAAGCCGCGCGGCTGCTGTTGGAAAAGGCGAAAAGAGAGCAGGAGGAGGAAGAGGCTGAAGAGCGAGAACGGTCTCCCGAACGATTCACGGAGGGCCTGCTCGCCTTCTTCGCCGACCCGATGAACCTCGACCTGCTGACGCCGCCCTGGCTGGGATTCCGGATCCTGACCCCCGCCCCCATCGCCATGGAGGTCGGCACCTTGATCGAGTACCGCCTGCGGCTTCACGGGATCCCGATCCGCTGGCGGACCGAGATCACGGCGTTCGAGCCGCTGTATCGTTTCGTTGATCGCCAGGTGCGGGGTCCCTACCGCGAGTGGATCCACGAGCACGTGTTCGAAGAGGTCGACGGGCACACGATCATCATCGACAACGCCGATCACTTTGGCCTGTCGCAGTTGTACCAGTTACGCGGAAGAGTGGGCCGCGGCATCGATCGCGCCTATGCGTACCTGTTATTCAAGCCGCCGCTCACCGAGATCGCTCCCCGGGCGACGGTGTTCCGCACCCTCGAGAGCCTCGCCCGGCTCGGCCTGATCTCCAGGGCCTGCTCCTTAAGCAACTCCAAAAGCCTATCTTTCTCGCTCAATTCTCTATCGTCCTCCGGTGCTACCTGCATCCGGCGGGAAAGGTAATAACTCTTACTGATAGGGACAGGCCCCAAAAATCATCCGAGATCTATCCATCACCCATCTTCTTTCCTGTCCTGACCGGCTTTGCCTCCTGGCCGCATTGAGTCGCCTTTATGCCTGCCAGGCTGCCTAGCTCTGTTCCGTCCAGAAGAAAAAGACGGGCCCCTTCCCAGTCCACCAGAGATAAGAGCGGCCCGCGCATATCCTCCACCGGCAGATTGATGGGCAGCCCCCCGCAGAGGAAATTGAAGGCGGGGATGATGATAATCTCATTTTCCGTCTCCAAGCCATAGTGGTGCAAAGTCTGCTCAGGGAGAAGACGGGATCGTACCCAGATCGGCCTTGAGACCGGGCGGGCCAGGGGGTCGGGCAGGCTGACTGCCGGATGCAGGTGACCCGCCACCAGGAGGCTGGCGCGCAGGACCTTTTCATCCGGCCAGGTGTGGCCGTGGAAGTAGCCCACTCCATCCTGCACAAATCCGGAGGAGGGGCGCACCTGAACCCCCAGGGGGGCCATATCCGCCAGATCGCTGTCATGATTTCCCGGCACCACATCCACCGCTACCCTGTCAGCCAGCCGGCTCAGAAATAGGGGTATCTCCTTCTTTTCCTGCCAGCTGGTGCGGGGAACATTGTGCTTGACATCTCCCAGCAGCACCAACCGTTCCGGTTTTATCCGGTCTATGTATCCAAGCAGCCTGTGAAGGATCTTCTCTGTCTGGCTGGGAATGGATATGCCGCAGAGCTGCAGCTCATGCTCCAGGCCAAGATGAAGATCTGCCGCCACCAGGACTCTCTCTTCTCCCTCCGCCAGAAGAAGAGGGGCGTCATATACCGGCGAGATCAATATATGAGCCTCTGCATCCTGTCCAGCAGCTCCTCCAGGCTCTCTGATATGCTATGGCAGGAGCATTCGATCATCAGATTCACCCGGGCCCCCTCCATCTCTCCCGCCCGACGCAGGTCTGTCCGCAGGCCCAGGACCTTCTTTTCCTGGCTGAAGAAGAAGCCCACCTCCCAGGCCGTGCCGTCGTCCACCTGGGAGCCGTCCAGCATAGCCACCATCAGATCCGCCTCATTCAAGGCCTTCAAGTTGGCCTGGAAGATCTCCTGCAGATCGGCGGAGCAGGGGGCGATCTCATGAGGCCAGAATACCCTGACTCCTTCAAGACGGTCCTCCAAAAATGCCCTGACCCGGGCGCCCCAGGCGATCTCCGCCCGGGAGAAGAGGGGGCCGGATAGGTAGATATTGAGCATCTGAGATCTTGACCGTCTAAGCCCTGGCGGCCTCGCCCAGCCTCTGACACACGAAGTCCCTCTCCAGGCTGGAGAGGAACCAGCCCACCTTGGGCCCCTGGCGGTCGCCCAGGAAGGCCAGGTAGATGGCCTGGAAGAACTTCTTGGAGTCCAGCTTCTCCTCTGCGGCCACGGCATAGACCAGGTCGTGGATCTCGGCGGCGCTCTTGTCATCCACCCGCTCCGCCAGCAGGCCCAAGCCCCGCCGTTCCGATTCTGAAAGATTTTTGACTGCGGCGGGAAGGGACTCCTGGACCTGGAATTTGACATAGTCCGGAGCATATTTGTCCAGCCATGTCTGCACATTCCTGGCCCTGCCTATGATCTCCTCCCGCCTTGCTGTGATATCATAGCCGGAGCGCTGGAGGGCCTGGAAGAGCCCCTCCTGGTCGCCCCGGGCGATCTGTACTGCGGTGACCATGTGGCGGAAGGGGATCTCGAAGGGCCCGCTCTTGGAGACATTGGACAGCTCAATGGCCCTCTCGTCTCCCTTTCTCTGGTCGTACTCGTCCACCAAACTTAAGAGCGGCAGGGCAGGGTCGAATTCGATGTGCTTCTCCGGCTTGTTTCTGATGATAAGATAGCGCAGAACCTCGGGAGGGACCACGTCCAGCATCTCCTGTATGGTGACCACAATTCCTGTGGAGCTATGCATAGCGCCAACTCCTTTGAGATGGATCCACTCATAGACTATGGGGAATGGGGCGGGGTAGCCATAGATCTCCTCGCTGATTCTTTTGCCCGTATCATAGGAGCCTCCGGCGGTGGCGTGGTCCTTGCCGAAGGGCTCCACGGTCACATTGAATATGGGCCAGCGGGCCGGCCAGTCCACCCGCCAGACCAGCTTTCCCCCGCCGCTCATGGGCGCGGTTCCGGAAAAGCCGCAGGAGCACTGGTAGTCCACGGTCTCCGCTTCCAGGTCAAAGCCGGTCACCCGGGTGGTGTTGGTCCGCCCGCAGGAAGAGCAGATGGCATCAAAGGGGCTCCAGCCCTCCGGCACATCCCGGCCCGAGACCTCCTTTAAGATGCGGGCGATGTCGGCACTCCTGCTCAGCGCCGTCTTGATGGCCTCGTTGTATTTGCCCTCCTTGTAGAGGCGGTCGGCCCGGTAGACCTCGGGCCTGATCCCCAGCCGCTCCATGCTCTGCAAAAAGGGAGCCAGGAAGTGCTCGGCGTAGCTGGGGCAGCATCCGTAAGGGCAGGGTATCTCTGAGAGAGGCTTTCCTATATGCTCGGAGAAGCTCTCCGGCAGAAAGGGGTAGAGCCTGCGCAGGCGGTCGTAGGTATCGGCGATATAAATCAGGCGGGCTTCCGCCCCGCGATCGAGCAAGGCTCGGTAGACGGCCTCGGCAGTCATGACCTCGCGCATGTTTCCGATATGCACGGGACCGGATGGGGTTATGCCCGTGGCTATGGTATGGGGGCCGGAGCCTTCCAGCTTGGCGGCAGCTTCCTTACACTCAAGTTCTCGCGTGACGACGAGAGCGAAGCCGATGTGGTGGGAAAGAAAATCAAAGAACAGTTGAGTCTTCAGGATTCATGGT
>CALMJN010000426.1 GCA_937864385.1 uncultured Methanosarcinales archaeon
GAGTTAAAAGAACTCGATGTTAAAGGTGCGGGCAAACTTGACTTCCAGGGCTTTCGTGAACAGGACATTGAAATACAAATGACCGGTGCAGTTAATGGGGAGGGTGATATTTATGCTGAAAATCTTAATTTTTATGCAGATGAAGACGACGTTCCTCGCTCTGGTTTTGATTATAATCCTTGATACTCAATCGAAAGCTTGAATTATATAAGCGGCATCTTCCATTTATCAGGTGACCACTATTGCAATTGCTCTTAATCCACTCTGATTTCATCGAGTTCGAGGCCAAGCGGCCCACCAAGATGGCGGAAGAGATAGAAGATCAGGCCAAGAAAGGCCGGCTGGAGGAAGCTCTCTGCGCCTTCATCGCTGTGGAGAAGTTCGACGAGGACGACCCCGAGGCCGTCATAGCAGAAAGCGCCAAGCAGATCAGCGATGTGGCCGGGCAGGTTAAAGCCGACCGGATCATGATCTATCCCTATGCCCATTTGAGCGCCCAGCTCTCCACCCCCGCCACGGCGGTCAAAATTCTCAAGGGCCTGGCTGAAACTTTATCCGCGGACTATGAGGTCATGCGCGCTCCCTTCGGCTGGTACAAGGCCTTCACCATAAGCTGCAAGGGCCATCCGCTATCTGAGCTGTCCCGCTCCATCCGGCTGGGGGAGGGCGAGGTGGTCTCCCAGGCACTCAAGTCCGAGGCCAAGGCCGTCTCCTACTGGAAGGTGCTGGACCAGGACGGCAACCTGGTCGACGCAGAAAAGTTCGACTTCACCGGCAGGGAGAACCTTCAGAAGTTCGCCAACTATGAGATCTCCAAGGCCCGGGCGGTGGACCGGGTGCCGCCTCATGTAGAGCTGATGAGGCGCCTGGAGCTGGTGGACTATGAGCCGGGCTCCGATCCGGGAAACATGCGCTACTACCCCAAAGGCCGCATGATCAAGAGCCTTCTGGAGAACTATGTTTTGGAAAAGGCCCAGGACATGGGAGCTATGGAGGTGGAGACCCCCATCATGTACGACATGGAGCACCCCACCCTCAAGAAGTACCTGGATCGCTTCCCCGCCAGGCAGTACCAGATCGAGGCGGACAAGAAGAAGCTGTTTCTGCGCTTCGCTGCCTGCTTCGGCCAGTTTCTCATGGGCCACGACATGACCGTATCCTACAGGTCCCTGCCATTGAAGATGGTCGAGATCACCAGATACTCCTTCCGCCGGGAGCAGCGGGGCGAGCTGGTGGGCATCCGCCGCTTGCGGGCTTTCACCATGCCCGACATGCACACATTGACCCGGGACATGAAATCGGCCATGGAGGAGTTCAGGAAGCAGTATCAGGCCAGCATTGCCCTCTTAAAAGAGGTGGGCCTGGATGTGGCCGACTACGAGGTGGCCATCCGCTTTACCAGGGACTTCTACAACCAGAACCGCGAATTCATCGAGGGCCTGGTGGACATAGTGAAAAAGCCGGTCCTTATCGAGATGTGGGATGAGAGGTTCTTCTACTTCGTGCTCAAGTTCGAGTTCAACTTCGTGGATACCCTGGACAAGGCCAGTGCTCTGTCCACGGTGCAGATAGATGTGGAGAATTCAGAGCGCTACGATATGAGCTATGTGGATGAGGCGGGAGAGCGGCAGAGGCCCATCCTTTTGCACTGCTCGCCATCGGGAGCCATCGAGCGGGTGATGTACGCCCTTCTGGAGAAGGCGGCCCGCCTTTCCGAAGAGGGAAAGCTGCCCATGCTCGAGACCTGGCTCTCCCCCACCCAGGTGCGAATCATACCTGTGGCGGAAAGGCATAAGGCCCGTGCGCAGCAGATCGCCTCAGAGCTCGGACTGCGCACGGATATCGACGATCG
>CALMJN010000427.1 GCA_937864385.1 uncultured Methanosarcinales archaeon
CCGGTGGTACAGAAGTTCATTGAGCTGGATAAAGCAATCTGTGAGCTTTATGCATCCCGCCTGGAAAAACAAGAGCGCATGAAAGACTCGCAGGATAACAAAGCCGGCATGCAGCCCCTTCTTGCTTGATTTCATCAAAGAGCTGGCATAAGAGAGACAGGCCGAGATGTAGTCTGGTCTTGATGTTTTGAGAGGGCAAGAGGGAATGAGAGATCGAGCACAGCTCTAATTCCCAATCTCTAGTGCTATCTGATCAACTGGCTGGACCCGATTGTGAGGTACCTGGTGGCCATAGAGGCGGTGGTGAAGATGCTGGGCAAGGGAGAGGCGGCAAAGGAAGCGGGGGAGTGGAACCGATTGGGGCATCAATGGAGAAGGGCTTTTAAAGCCGAAAGGGATCACCTGTTCTGGCTCAAGCGATTGATGCGTTCATATTGAACCGGCCTTGCCATCGATATAGCCTTTGCCGCACCCCATGCCCCAGCTTCGACAAACCTCATAAGCAATAGATGGTACCTTGAATTATGTTCAAAGTTGGAGAGTACTACGAGGAAGACGCCAAGATAGTGGCCGGTTATCTTAAAGATGCCGGATTCAAGGTAGATATCAGGGGCATGGTTCTTGCCATGGCCGATTATTCCGCCTCTTTGCAGGGAAAGCTCTCCCTGGTTAAAGAGAAGACCGAGATAAAGAAACGAGAAGAATATCTGGCCGCCCTGAAGAAAGCTCTGGAAAAGGGAGCCAACGCAGAGACATTCGAGGATCTCTTCCTGGAGGAGGTAGTTCCGGGCTGGAAGGAAAATCTGGCCAAGTTCAGATTGATCAAGGAGAGCGAGGCAAAGGCGGACGAGGAGAGCCAAGATAGCCTGGCCAGAATCTGGGCCGAGTGCATAGTAGCGGTGGATTTTGCCCAAAAAGTCATTGATCTCAACGAGATAGAGTTCGGATCGCCGGTTGGAGAACTTCTGGATGATCCCCTGATCAGCATTCCGGTCGGCGTTGATTATCCCGACATGGATGATCCACTCATCATTAAACGCATGGATGTGGACCTGGTCAAGAAATATGAGATCACCATAGATGAGTTCTCTGCATCCTTTTTTGATGAAATTGATGACGAGTTTAAAGACGAGTTCGGGGATGAGTTTCTGAGGATCAGATCATTGGGTTTGATCATGAGGCATGTGATGGATGTTGCGGAAAAGGGTAAGATGGACATAGAGGATTTTGCTGAGCTCTGTGATATCGAGTTTGGCGAAAGGTGGCGCATGAGCATTGACGGCAGCGAGGTGGCTGAAGAGATAGCAAGGTCTCTGGAGAAGAACGGGATGCTGAAGATGAAGGGCAACAGCATAAAGTGGAAGGGTTAGTTCAGAAGCGAAATTGGAACTTAAAGAGGTTTCCATCACCGGACTCCATCGAACTGCAATCTCCTATTCCCTCCCAAACCTTTATCTCCTATCACCCCCACCCCACCTCTCGCAACCGGAATGTGACCCTAGGTCGAACCGGTTAAGGTGAGACGATGAAGTCTTTTTACAGCTATATCAGTGATGCCTGGTCCAACCCCCGCGAGGGTTACGTGGGCGCACTGCGACAGGGCCGGCTCAAGGCCTGGCGCCAGGATAGCACCGTTCAGAGGATCGAGAGGCCCACCCGGCTGGATAGGGCGCGGGCCCTCGGCTATAAGGCCAAGCAGGGCATAGTGGTGGCCCGGGTCAAGGTCAGGCGCGGCGGCAGAAAGAAGTCCCGCTATATAAGAAACAGAAAGACCAGCAAGATGGGCGTCAACAGCATGACCATGGGCAAGTCCATCCAGAGGATCGCGGAAGAGCGAGCAGGCAGGCGTTTCCGCAATATGGAGGTCTTGAACTCCTACTGGGTGGCCGAGGACGGCAAGCAGAAGTTCTACGAGGTCATACTGGTCGACCCCTGCGCTCCCTCCATCATCAGCGACAAGGACCTCAACTGGGTCTGCAATGATGTGCACCGCGGCAGGGCTGTTCGCGGCAAGACCTCCGCCGGGCGCAAGGGCAGAGGCATGAGGCACAAGGGCTCCGGCACAGAGAAGACCAGGCCGGGCATAAGGGCCCACGACGGCAAGGGCAAGTGAGCTGAAAAGCCAGGGTGGGAGGAGAGACGTGATCGACAGGGTCTCCTTCCGGGCCTTTGTGGCGGCAACCGAGGACGAGATCCGCGTGCGCGAGGCTCTCTCCGTCTTCGTCCCTCTGGACAGGATCACCAGGACCGCCGCCCTCGGCCACTTCGGAAATGAGATCAGCATTCTGGAGGCGGCCCTGCGCAAAAAGGAGACCGCCGCCTTCCTCTCCATCCTGCGCGAGCAGCTTCCTTCTCCGGAGCTAGAGAGGCTGCGCCGGGAGATGGAGGACCGCCTGGAGGGCGAGGGCCGCTTTCACCTCCGCCTGGACAAGCAGGCCGCCTACCAGGGACTGCTCCGGCTGACCGACAGCGCGGACGCCCTGGATGTCACCATTCTGGTCAGGACCTTCCCCGCCCGGCGCGAGGCGGCTTTGAAGATCTTGAGCGAACTATTATGAGCTTTTTCGAGCTGGCCAGATGCTATCCGGAGGGCTCCTCCTCCGCCAGCCGCATGGCTTATACCGCCAGGCAACTGGGCTGGGGGGGCATCGTCATTCTCAGCCGCGATCCGGAAGGGATTTTCATGCCCGAGGCGGCCCATAAGGTGAGGGGCATTGAGGTTGCCATCGGAGCGGAGGCCCAGG
>CALMJN010000428.1 GCA_937864385.1 uncultured Methanosarcinales archaeon
TAAACAACGGGGCAGATATCATCAGCTTGAGCCTGGGCGGATTGGATCTGGGTGAGACCAATCTGCCGGTGACAATGGCTGCGGATAATGCCATGGATGCAGGAGCGATAGTCTGTGTTGCCGCGGGCAATTCCGGGTAGGAGTACCATCTTGATCGGGCCGCCTCTGGTGCTGGCGGCAGCTCTTCTGGTCATGTTCTTCTCCGGGTGCATCGATGCTCCCGGAGACGGTGTGAAGGTTATAACCGTTGGTGCTTCTGATACTTACGGCCGGGTGGCTGACTTCAGCGGCTCCGGTCCTCTAAGAGATGGACGGATGAAGCCTGATATCCTGGCTCCCGGCAAGAATGTGATATCCTCCGCGCCTATGGGTTATAGTGGACTGGATTATATCAACGCTTTTTACGCCAAGCAGTCCGGTACATCTCTCTCCACTCCAGTGGTAGCGGGAGTGGCCGCCCTTCTCCTGCAAGGCCATCCAGATGCTACTCCGGCCGGGATCAAGGCTGCCCTGGTAGGAGGAGCCCGTAAGCTCAACAATACACTAGGCGAGAGCTATGAGCCCTACCTTCAAGGTGCGGGATTGGTAGATGCTGGCAGCTCTTACTATATTATGGAGCCAGAGATCTGTGTTGTAATTCCGGACCGATGGGTGGTTGGGCGATGGGCATTCGAGCCGGATTCCAGGTATCCTGGGGTGGATGTGGGGGCGGATCGAGATCAGAAAAAGATCTATGCTATGACTCCTGGGGATGACGAATGGACAGCCAGATTTCTGTTCGTCACCAATTGCCAGAGGAATAACCTGGGATTTCATGCATCGGGAAAGGTTGCGGACTGGATTACAGGGTTGTCCCTTCCTTCTATTGTACCGGCCAATGAACAGCTCGTCTTTGGAGCGGCCATAGCAGTGCCTAATGAGACTGCTTCTGGTATATACGAAGGTACCATTGAGATCCTGGATGAGGGACATGAGATCTTTTCGCTGCCGGTGAGTGTGGAGGTTCCTGAGATGCTGGAGGTTCATATGGGAAAGCAATCGGTCAACGGTACTATTGAGAGGGCTCAGTGGGACTACTATTACCTGGAGGTTCCGGAGGGTACCAGGAATCTGACCGTTATTTTAAGCTGGTCCGGATCATCGAATTTGGACCTAATGCTGCTGGATCCTTCCGGCAAGAACTATGCTGACGATAAATCATCGAGGCGGGAACAGCTCTCTCTGATCGATCCCATTTCCGGGCGCTATATCATCGCTGTTCATCCCCGCACCATCTCCTCTATCCAGAACTATGCTCTCAAGATCGAGGAATCGGTGATAGAGATAAAACCCAGCAGCCTGAACTTCGGATCTCTTTTGCCTGGGGAGAGCGAGACCAGAACTCTGAAGCTGGCTAACGGTGGACTGCCCCTGGAGGATCTGGCATTTGTTGCCAGGATGGATAATAAGGTCACAAGCGTTTATCATGGGGAGACGGCCAGGGATGAGGCATGGGTGGGGTCAGTTTCTGTGGCTGCCAATATCAGTCGGCT
>CALMJN010000429.1 GCA_937864385.1 uncultured Methanosarcinales archaeon
TTCTAGGAGGTTTTAAAGATGGACAAATTTCTGGGTATAGTGAAGGATGGCAGGTTTTCAATTCTGTTGCCCCGCCCTCAATGTTGTACCGTCAGGCTCACACGCATAATCAAGCCGGCATCCATAGCTGAGGACCTGGTAGTCTCCCATGAGATAAATCTGGCAGAATATGAGGGCAAAGTCATCATGGTAAGCGGTGCTCTACCTGATCACAAGGGATGGCTTTATGAGGCCACTGTTATCGACCAGTCCGGTCCCATATTGACGGAAGTTGTAAAGGAACTGTTCAAATAGAGCCTCATCAATCCATATTTTTCATCGCATTTTTTGCCTGCCAGTACAGCAAGCGGATTTATACCTTGAATGGATATGGTCATTTATAGTTTGGCTGGCCGAGCTGGGATTATAAATGACGATCGATATCGTATCACCGGGAACATACACCTACGGCTCCCTGGTCCTGGGTGGGGTGCTGAGGGATAAAGGACATGACGTAAAGATCACCAGCAAGTTGCAGTCGCAGGGAGATGTTGTCCTCCTCAGCCTTTTCTCCACCATGCAGCTTCTCGACCCCAAGATCAGAGAGTTTGTGGCGGCTAAAGAGAATGTCTACGTGGGCGGCCCGGTAGGCCTCTGCCCGGAGATGGTCCTGGGGGAACTTGATGCCAGAGCGGTGGTCACCGGCGAAGGGGAGGAAATCGTCGCCGATCTGGTGGAAAAGGGTCCGGAGGGGCTGCCGGGTACGGCCTATCGGGATGACGGGATGGTTGTGAAATCGCCCTGCCTGCCGATATCCTCTCTGGACCATCCCCTTCCATTGATACCGGACGACCTCTGCCAGCAGAACGTGCGTGGCGCCAATGTCTACATCGAGACCCATCGGGGTTGTCTGGGAGGCTGCACCTTCTGCCAGGTGCCCCGCCTTTTCGGGCGGAGCATCAGGAGCCGCAGCATAGATAATATAGTGGAAGAGGTCCGGCAGATGAAGAGGCAGGGCGTCAGCCGGGTGGCGGTGAGCGGAGGCACCGGATCGCTATTCGGCTACGGCAAGCAGATAAATCGAGAGGCATTCGTGGAGATGCTGCGCGCTCTCTCCGGGATTTTAGGCAAGAGGAACCTCTCCGTGCCGGACATGAGGGTGGACCTGGTGGATGAGGCTGTTCTCGAAGCGGTGCGGGATTACACCATCGGCTGGGTGTTCTTTGGCCTGGAGAGCGGAAGCAATGCCATGCTCAAAGCCATGAAAAAGGGGGTCACCAGGGAAGACAATCTCAGGGCCGTAGAGCTGGCCAGGAGGGTGGGGGTCAAGGTGGGAGGAAGCTTCATCGTAGGATATCCCGGCGAGAGCAGAGAGGACTATATGGAGAGCATGAGCTTCCTGGAGCAGGCCATGCTGGACGATGTCTTCGTGAGCATAGCCGAGCCCATTCCCGGAACCCCCCTGGCCAGGCTGGCTCTCGATGCTCCGGAAGAGGAGCTGGCTCTCTATCAGGAGCATGATGGCGACTACAGGGCTCTGCGGCTCTCGGAGGCGGAGGCAAGATGCTTTGAGATGATGCTCCAGGGCGAGGGCTGCAAGCCGGTTCCCAGAGCCATCACCAATGATCTTTACAATACCTATCTGGGCGAGGCGAAAGGGCAGGGAAAGGATCTTAAACGGGTCATGCAGCTGCTCCAAAAGTATCGAGAGTATATTTAATTTTAAAAATTAAAAGCGTCCGGCTCTGCCGGGCTGGTATGACGATCAGGGGCAGCTATTTGCCCAGCTTCTTATGGCAGAACCACCAGTCCTCGCAGACCATCTCTCCACCCGTCTTTCTGGTGGCGGCAGTCTTCTCGTCAGCCGGTGGCGGGATGATGACCTCATCGCCCAGCAGCTCATTGTTGGGCCAGTTGGCGGGCATGGCCACCCTGAACTTGTCCGCTGTCTGCATGGCTTTCAGGGCCCTGAGGATCTCATCCATATTGCGGCCGATCTCCTGGGGATAGAAGAGGATGATCCTTATTGTGCCCTCGGCATCGATGATGAAGACCGCTCTCACCGTATTGGTGCCCTTGCCGGGATGAAGCATTCCCAGGCGGGAGGCGACCCGTCCCGAGTCATCGGCGATGATGGGGAAATTTATCTGCACCCCCAGCTTCTCCTTGATCCATTCCGTCCATTTCATGTGGGAGAAGACCTGATCGATGGACAGGCCGATCAGCTCACAGTTCAGCTTCTCAAACTCCCCTCTCTTCTTTTCAAAGGAGACGAACTCGGTGGTGCAGACGGGAGTGAAATCGCCGGGATGAGAGAATAGAACAACCCATTTGCCGGCATAGGCATCGGGCAGCTTCAGCATCCCGTGGGTGGTCTTGACCTCCATGGGGGGAAACTTATCTCCGATGAGAGGAAAGCTGCCCTGTCTTTCTCCGTGCATCTGCATCATCTTCATAAAGCCCATTCCTGCCGGTCCGGCTCCACTTGGCTCTTGCATGCAACACATAATTTTCACCGCTCTTAATTTGGTTTTGATGATTATTAAAGGCTCCTCTTATTCTGGGGTAGATATTCTCAGAATAGAGCTTCTCCTGGAAAATAGCAATGCTTTCTAAACTTGCATTGAGGCGCTGATTAGGCGCTGATCATAAAAAAAGGAAAAAGGGTTGTAGGCCTCTCGACCTACACCGCGGGCATGACCAAGGATCTCTCGCCTGCAGCGCGGAACTCGCGTGCACCGCCCTTGCCGAAGCAATCGCGGATGTTGGTCCAGTCGAAGACCAGGCCAGGGTTGGCGAAGCAGACCTTGATCAGGGGGTTGACGGCGAAGGCGTCCATGCGGCCGGCATGTGCGGCGCTGGTGATGCCTGCGTACTCGCCCTGGTGGCCCACGTTCATGGCGTAGTTGGGATAGTTGGCGCCCCTCAGCTCCAATGGGTTGCCCTCGTCGGACTGGTAGGAGAACACATTGGTTGGACCGCACTGATCCTGCAGGTCGTAGCCGAAGAATCCCAGTCTGCCCCAGGCTTCCTTGTGCAGGAGCATGGAGAGATACCAGGCGGCCAGGCCGATCTGAGAGTGGCCGGTGGCGATGGCAGAGGTGATACCGGATGCGGCTGCCAGAACGGCTGCCCTCTGGGACCCGCCGAAGTGATCCTCAAGCAGGGTGGGGAAGGCCTCGTACTGCTCAATGCCGTAAAGTGTGACCTCTGTGGCGCAATCCTTGGCCACATCGATGGCCGCGGGTGCCTTGGCGAATCCTCCATACTTGTCGTTGGCATAGTCCACGCCGTAGTAGCAGAAGTCATCCAGGACATCGTTGGTGTAGGCAGCTGTCGCGTACTGGGTGAATCCAACACCGCCGGACATGTAGCTTCCCAGCCAGATCTGATCGTAGAACATGGAGCCTGCGGCGACCACGTTCAGAGATACATATGCTGGATCCTGGGGCTTGACCCTGGAGGTCTGGACCATGTCGGCCATGAAGCCGAAGGAGATACCGCCGGGGTTGTTGGGTCCGCGGGCCCGCCTGGCTGGCAGCATGTCGGACATCTGCAAGACGGCAGCGTGCTTGGCGGCATAGGCCAGGTCGGCCACAGCAGCCTCACCGGCGCACATGTTGTAGGCATCGATGAAGGTCATACACAGCTGCATGGCGCTCCATCTGGAGGTGGTGCCGCCGTCGCAGGTCCTGACTACGATGGTCGGGACGTGGATGGCCTGCCAGGTGGTCTTGCCGATAGCGGCCTTGAGGACCTCGGCCTGCTCCGCCGGGAACATCTTGTTGATGTCGATCTTGTACTGGTCATCGATCTCATCGGCCAGGGCATCGTCGCCGGAGAAGACACGGACGTTGCAGTCGTCTACCAGGCCGGGGTGGGTCTCCACCATGTGCTCCTGAACCACGGCTGCACCGGGCATGGCGTGGTTGAGGATCTCGAGATAGTTGTTGATGGTCTCGGGTGTGACCTCCTTGCCCAGCCTCTTCTGCAGCACCTCATGGGCCATATCCAGGCCGACCACGATGGTCCTCCTGATATCATCCCAGAACTGCTGCATGGCGGGATTGTTGACGAAGTGCAGGTCGTCGCCCTCTACCACATACTCAGTGGAGGAGAGCTTGTAGGGCACGAGCTGCCTCTGTCCCAGGGGAATGCCGCCGGCATGGACATAGGGATTGTAGCCGGTCATGCCGCGCTTGCCTTCCAACTTCTTGGCGTACTCCATGAACTCCCGCTTGCGGGCGTTCTGCTCCGGGCCCAGTCTCTTGTACTCTACCTTCTGGCTGGCCAGATCGAAATCCTTTCCGAACTTCTTGTTCAGAGCCTTAACGAATAGCTTCTTGGTGTGCTTAACTGCCATTTAAATCACCCCTCTTACTCCGGCCTGTAGCCCCATTTGGTCCTCAGCTCCCACATATGGTGGGTCATCTCCACGGCCTCATCGGGCTTTCGGGCTCCGACAGTTCCGCTCATGGGTACACCATCGAACCGGAAGATGGTGGTTCTCTTCTTGGCCTCGGCCTCGCTCATGGGCTTGCCCAGGTTGACCTTCTTATCCAGTGGAATGCCTACCTGATCCTTTACGCCAAGGACGTTTCCATCATTACCCAGCTCGGTCCTGGCCAGCATATCGAACTGCATGCCGTTTTCTTCCAGCCTCAGGGAGTGGCCGTGCACAGTGCAGCCCCTCATGGAACAGAGGGCCACATCGGTCATCTCGCTGTCATACTGGGTCTTGGTGTACTTTTCAATATCTCTCTCTCTGGCCTCGATGATCTGTCTGCCGGACAGGGTGCCTGGATCGCAGCCCTTGCAGTTGATGGCTCCCCAATAGGATCTGAAGTAGGGGATGGAGGGTGCGAAGTACATGGAGTCGGTCCACTGGGAGTACCTGACGCGGTCGCCTGCGGCTGCGCCCGGGGTTGGCTCTACGGCCTGTCTTATGGGGCAGTCGGGCTCGCCCATCTCCTTGAGGGGTGGATGGGTGCTGGAGTAATCGGCTCCGGGTGCCCTGTGGCCCATGATGGCCACGACATCCGCCTCAGGGATATCCCTGAGCTTCTCGACATTTCCGGACATGTGCTTTCTTCTGTTGATGCCAACAGAGGTGCTTCCGGGATAAAACTGTGGTGTGTATGCCATATTTATCTCTCCTCATCTTCAATAGTCACTTTTTCTTCAGACAATATGGCCAGCTTATCCTTTCTGGCCTTGGGATCGATCAGTCCCAGGATTCTCTTATCCTCCACATCGCCATATTTGGCGTAGTCCGAGATCGTCGGACGGTTATGGAAGAACTTGCCCTGTTTGATCTGGAAGGTGAAAGGCAGCGCTCGCTCACACGCCGCTTTCAGGCCGGGCAGATATTTTTCGCTTTCCAGCTCCAGCCTGACCCTTCCCAGCTTGACGCCCAGCTCAAATGCCTGCCCTGCCACCTCAATGATGAGATCTCTGTTCTCCTCAATGGGGGTCCCTTTGGCGGGACCATAGGGCACGGATCTGGGAAGGTTGGGGCCCTGGATCATTATCCTGGTTATTCCCCCATTCTCATAGATCGCGTTCAGGAGCTTTTGAGCCGTGGCAGGCATGAGATATCTCTGTGGGAGTATCTCGACCTGTATCGATTCCGTGTCTGATGCAGTGACCATTTTTCCGCCTTTACACAGCCTCCGCAACCGATACGATCGGCTCACGGAATTCCTTGATCTCGCCGTATATGGCACCGACCAGACCAGATGTCATCTCAGGTGTGAACATCTGAGTGCCGGCATCGAGTGCTACTGCTGCAGCCACGCAGGGTATGGCAAATCCTCTGGAGTGCCTGGTTACCACGTGGTTGCCGTTGAATACACCGGGGCCGCCGCCGCCATAGATGGAGTGGCTGAAGAAGGAGAAGCCCACGGCAGTTCCCATTACCCTGCCGAAGTCGCAGCCTGGCAGAGCAGTCTCTTTCTCAATGATATCGTTGAAGTACAGCAGTGTCGAGGACACAGCCTGGGCGCCTCTGAGGGAGCCGCAGTTGACCATTGTGGCTGCCAAAACGCCAGCGGCGCAGTAGGCATTCCACTTGGAGACATCATTGGCCTCATATACGACATATCCGGAGGGCATCTTCTTGCCGGCCTTGATGACCTTGTCCTCAAGAGCCTTGCCCACGGTGCTCTGGACCACGGTGCCGATGGTTCCGGTCTTGCCGTTAGCCTTGACGCACTCGTATACCATGTTGTTGGCGTTCAGGCCCTGGTAAGCCATGCCCAGGAGCTGGTGGCGCTCGAATATGCCCATGGCGTTGCCCATCTCCATCTCGCCGATCTGCTCATAAATGGATGCAAGAGCAGCAGCGTTCATGGCGTTCCTCTTGGTGATGGCTGCCAGGTGGTTGGCCATGACGTTTCTCAGAGCAAAGCCCAGACCCTCATCGTTCTGGGGGATGTTGAGAACTGAAGCCACATTTCCGCCGTTCATGCCTACGGTCTGCGGATACTCGCCCCAGACGGAGGCGTGAACCATGGGAGCCTCGACGATGCCTACCTTGAACTGCTGGACCAGAGCCTCAACAGTTGCCGATGCGGCTGCGGTCAATCCGACCACGAACTCAGAGGCAGCGTTAACTCTGGCGGTGGGTACCTGGACGAGCAGCTGCTTGCCGCCGCCCAGCACCTGAACATTGGTATCGTCGCCTGCGGCAACCTGGATCAATGCTTTTATCTTATCAGCAAGTGCATTGGCATTTGCCACGACGTCATAATTCAGCGAGCGTCCCATGATCTGCCTGCGGCCTCCCGCTACCTTTCCGGTCTTGAGAGCGCCTTCGATGCCGGCCAGATTGACGGCGACAGTCCGCTTTGTGAGAGAAATAAGTCTCTGCATGGCCGCGTTCTTGAGAGGGCTGACGGCGCTCAGGTCGACGTCGCTCTTCAAAAGAACTCCGCGGTCGCTATATAGGTCTATCTTGTCAGACACGTTCTTTATCCTCCTTTACCTTTTTAGCAGTAAAAAATGCAACGACGGTTGATGCTGAAGCGATGATATGACCGCCTAAGCTAAAAGGTATCATATCCAGCACCATCACAATTCGTTACAATCTCCCGCCGCTTTCTCTAATGCTTAATAGCTACTTAAAGTTTTTGCGTGATGCATTTATTACAATCTAATATATACGAATCTGTAGACTATGCAAGTATTAAATAAAATACAAAT
>CALMJN010000430.1 GCA_937864385.1 uncultured Methanosarcinales archaeon
GGCGTAGTTCACGGTGATGGTGTCCGTCTCCGTCGTGCAGGTTCCGGCGGCGGGACTCACCGAAAGCCATGCGGCATCATCACCGATGGTGTAGCTCAGCGTGCCGGTGCCGCTGTTGGCAACGGTGAACGACTGAGCGGCTGCGTTCTGACCTTGTTCCGCGGTCTGGCTCAGCGTCGCCGGTGATCGATTGATCGTCGGCTGCGGCGGCTTGAAGTCCAGTATTTCAGATCCTGCCTGCAGCACATCAACTGTGAAATTCAGCTTATGCTCACCGCTCTCTGCCTCGACCCTATAAGCTGCCGGATAGACCAGAGCGCTGTCATTGTCAAATGAATAACCGTCATGGCTGAGCTTGATACCCCTCTGGGGAAAGACTATGCTTTGGCCGTCCTTCTCCACTCCTAAAAATGCCAGCCTCTGCTGCCCCTGGACCATGCCGAAGGAGAGGCTGAAGCCATCCAGGGGCTCTGCCGCCCAGGCGGTGGTCATCCGGATATTAGCTAGGTCAAAGCGGCCCCAGGCGTGGTCGTGGTAGCCTTTGCCCAGGATTTCCAGGCTCTTGTTTCCTATGGTCAGACTGCCCCGCACCTGAGACGAGGGCATATAGACCAGCCATTTGATCCAGTCTCCCGCCAGGAGGCCGAGATGGGCCTGGACAGGGACGGCAAACCAGGGACTGGCCAGGGGCTGGAAGGTCAGATCCCAGGATATGGCCTCGCCTCCCGCGGCACTGCCCTCTACCGAGCCCCATACATGAAGGTCTGACTCTCCCTGGGGGGAGAATCCGCTGCCGTCTATCTCCAGCATAGGTGAGCGCCTGTCCCCGCCAAAGCCCCCGCTCTGATGCGCCCCAAAGGCAGCGGGAAGGCCCTCCTGCATTGCCAGGGCCTGCACCTCTATCTTTCTACTTTGGGAGATGTTGTCCGGATCGCTGAGCAGATATAGGAGCATGATTTGGGTCTCATTGTCCTGGACAAAAAAGCGCCACCACTCCTGGTAAAGCTGGTCGTCTATGACGTTTTTCATATAGTGATAGGCATTATCCTCCGCAGAAGCATCCACAGCTGCTCCGCAGGGATTGACCAGGAAGATGAGGGAAAACAATGCCATCAACAGTGCCATTTTTAATGCCAGATGCTTGCCCAGGAAGGGTTTCATGATCTTAGATTTGCCTTTCAATCCAAATATAGCTATTCTTTGAGCTTTTCTCCTCCGCTCGGCATGTCCTTATTCTCCGGCCTGGGCCATCTCCTCCGGCAGCATCTCACTTTTGCTTCATTTTATCCAGAAGCTTTACCGCCTCCTCAGGACTTTTAGCCGCCAGGGCTCCAGGCAGCTCCCAGCTTCCCAGGCTTATGAGGGGCCGGTTCATCTTCAGGGCCAGGGCCATCTCCGACAGCGTCCCCATCTCTCCGGGCAGGGCGATCACGGCATCGGCGCTCTTGACGATGACCGCATTTCTGGCCTGGCCCATGCCGGTGACGATGGCGATATCCAGAAAGGAATTGGCCTCCTCTCTCTCACCGGGCAGAATTCCTACGGCCAGGCCACCGCCCTCATGGGCTCCCCGGCAGGCCGCCTCCATCACCCCTCCCCGTCCGCCGGAAAGGAGGATGTGGCCCCGGCTGGCCAGCAGCCATCCCAGCCGCCGGGCGGTCTCGCAGGCCTCCGGGGAGCAGACGCCGCCACCCACCACTGCAATTTGCATAGATCTCTATTGCCGCCGGTGAAAGATAAATAATGGCATTGGCATAACAGAAGGCCAGACAGAGCTGGGGGCTTGAGGCAAATGGACCAAAGAAGTCTTCTCAGAGCGGTATTCCGAATTGTCAATCGCTTTATTGTGGTTCCAGGATTCAAGATGGGCCTGGGCAGATTCATCTCCAATCCCCTCACCGGGAATATCATGGTCCTGGGAATCCGGGGAAAAAAGACGGGAAAGATCCGCTACGCACCGGTCAGCTTTGCCCGGCGGGATGATAAGGTCTACTGCTATCAGGGAAAAGAGACCCGGGGCCAGTGGTATCTCAATATCCTGGCCCATCCAGATGTTGAGGTGCTCCTGCCTCAGGGGCGCTTTTCCGGCCGGGCGGAAGAGCTCCTCGATGGGCCGGAGCGGCTGAAGGCCTTGAGGATGCTCTTGCAGGGCAGCGGCCTGAGCCAATCCATGTATGGATTTAACCCGGCTGAGGCACCGGATGAGGAGCTGGAGGAGAAGACGAAAGGAATTCCAGTGATAAGCATCGCTCTAAATTAAAGGCAGGATATGGAGAAGCATTAGCACGATGAATATGGCAATGATCTTGCTATCCCTAAGCCTCTCAGGGCTTCTTTAATATGCCTTTGCTAATCAGCTCATTGATCCTGGCATCAACCACTCTGACAATCTCATCCTGGTCCATGAACTGGCCGCTTGATTTTGGCTCTTCCCTGTCCGATGCCTCTCTCAGGAAGATGCGCATGGGATTGATGAAAAAGGGCTTTTGCCCGTCCCTCAGCCTCTTTCTGGCCTCCTTTAGCTCAAAGACAAATCCGCTCTTGTTGCTGGGCTTTTCTCTGGTGCCATCCGGTCCGAAGAAGAAATTATTCAGAGCCTCTTTCGATCTTTCAGTCAGCCTGATCTGCTCGGAGCCGCCGTTCTTCTCCCCGTCTCCTTCCTCCTTGCCCTCATAAAGGAGGTCCTCAGGCCTCTGGCGGATATACTGCAGAGCAAGGGAAATGACCTGACAGAACCTGTTCTCCAGGGTGCCCTCTTTGAGATAGGCTTTTGGGTCTCCTCCATAGGGATTTCTAAGAAGGATCAGGACCTCGTTTTCTCCCTCGCCCATCTTTCGGAGCGGCCAGATGTTCTCCGGCAGAATTCCGGTCTTCCTGGAGAGAGCCTCCCTGATCTTCTCTGAATCGATGTAACCCCGGCAGAAGACAATGGCGAAATCAGCTTTTTCCGGCATGCATCCAAATAGCTTTCCCCTCTCGCTCAGAGCCTCTACGACCAGAGCTTCCTCCTGATTTCTGGCTCGGGGAAGGGATGCGTAGAGGGGGACAAATAATGGAGGTCGAGAGAGCCCTCCCGAGAAGTGCTGGGCTATGGCCTGGCTGGGTGGTATCTCGTCTGGATAGTCCCGGCCGGCGACAATCGGCTGCATGATCTTATGAATGAATCGGTTGGCGGAGGTGTAATCATTTCCGAATCTCTTGAGCAGGATCTCATTGTCTATAATGATCACGCCATTGGCACCGCTACCTTTGGTCATAAGATCGTATATCGCACTTATGGCCGCCAGGTTTCTTCTGCCCTCCTTGGAGAACTGGGCTCTATCGGCATAGTCTCCCAGCTCAGTCAATATGCCCAGGGTAAAGACGGGGTAATCGGCTTTGCCCTCATTTCTGATGTGGTTAATGATGGGATTGATAAAGCCTGTTCCCGTCCCTCCCCCGAAGGAGACAACGAATAAGATGCCATCGCACTCCCCCTTCCCCAAGGTGGTGAAATCCCTTATGGAATTCCAGGCGCTGTCGAATATGGGGTTGGGCGCTTGAATGGAAGATGAGCCGTTTGCCGAGGGAATGCCTCCTTTCAACTCTACCATCTCCTTAGGCATGGTACGGGCTACAGCATCCTGTATTTGAGGATCGGTATCAAAGATCTCGAATATGGCTTTTAAGTACTGAGCATCTCTGACAAAGCCCTGCTTCTTAACATCATAACCATATCTCTCCCGGACGAGCCTGTGAACCTCGCAGCCGTCGGATACAGCGTCATGCGGGATGTAAAAGCAGGGGTAGCAGCCTTCAGTCATATCTCCGAAAAAGTGCTGGATATTCATGGCATCGTTCTTATCGGCCTCCAGCCAGATTCCTTCGATCATCCCGGGAGATATATATTTTGCCTCTGTAATC
>CALMJN010000431.1 GCA_937864385.1 uncultured Methanosarcinales archaeon
GCTGCTGCCGCATGGCCGCGAGGCCGTCCGCGATCGTCGCGCCGTCCGCCGGCTTGCGCCGCGCCGTCCGCCGGCGATTCAGCGCGTGCGGCGCAGCCCCGACCGTGGTACGATCTCCGGCCTGGCGCCGGTAATACGCACGATAAAGCTGGATTTGCCTACATTGGGATATCCTGCAATGAGAATGGTTGGCAATGCCGGATCGATGGTGGGCATCTTCCGCAGCAAATTTCGGGTCTCATTGAGGAAGAGAAGATCTTTCTCAATAGACCTCATGACTGAAGAGATGCGGCCGAAGGCTGATTTTCGGATTAAAGTGGCATCGCTAGCGCTCGATCTCTTGATCTTGGCCACATGCTCTTTAGTGATCAGCCTGATCTGCCGGGATGCCCAGCCCAGGCGGGAGAGGCTGATGCGAATGCGATCCACTCCCGCGATTATGTCAGCCATCTCCCGATAAAACGGAGGCATATTCTCAAAGGAGGGGAATTTCCTGATGAGGTTGCTGAGGTTGTCGGAGAGTATATTGCCGGCATTTTGGACCATGGACAGGTCATCTATAGCACGAGAGGCCCGCCTGAAGGACTTATTTAAAAGCTCCTCTGATGTGGGAACTGTGGGAAGCTGCTCAAACATTGGCTGTGAATTAGAATGCATTAGATGATAAGCCTTTAGGAAGGGCGTGAGAGTGACCGTTATAAATGGTTTTCGGAACACTTAAATATTAGTTCTTCATCTATATAGATGAGGTGGCCTATTGAGGAGGCTGGGTATTGCTCTTCATGTCGTGCAGAATAAGCTGATTGTTCAAAGCGAACAAGCCGTTGCAAGCGAAAGCAAGGATAGTGCCTTTCGATCTAATTCTTGGGTGGTGGATCAGAGGAGAACCAGAGTAGGAAAAGTCCAGGATATATTCGGACCAATCAACCGTCCGTATGTGATTGTGAGACCAAATAAGGGTGTAGATGCTGCTAGCCATATCGGAGCAAAGCTCTATATCGACGAGACGCCAGGGAGAGATGGCAAGTGGAAGAAATCGAGAAGCTGAGAGAGATAGAGAGGGTTGAGCCGGAGAAGCTCAAAGAGAGGACCAGGCTCAAACGCGAGAAAGAAAAGGTAGATGAGTTTGAGAAGTTTACCGTCGAATGTCCAGAGTGCGGCAGCCATACCCTCGTCCGCGACTACGAGCGAGCGGAACTGGTCTGCTCAGATTGCGGCCTGGTCATAGACGAGAATTTCATTGATCAAGGGCCGGAATGGAGAGCATTCGACCATGACCAGCGTATGAAGAGGTCTCGTGTCGGTGCCCCCATGACCTATACCATACATGACAAAGGCCTCTCCACCATGATCGACTGGAGGAACAGGGACTCCTATGGAAAGACAATATCCTCCAAGAACCGAGCCCAATTATATCGCCTGAGAAAATGGCAGAGGCGTATCAGAGTCAGCAATGCCACAGAGAGAAACCTGGCCTTTGCCCTCTCGGAGCTGGACCGGATGGCTTCCGCTCTGGGCCTTTCTCGAAATGTTCGGGAGACTGCTGCTGTGGTATATAGGAAGGCAGTGGACAAGAACCTTATCCGGGGAAGGAGTATCGAGGGCGTGGCCGCGGCAGCTCTTTATGCCGCCTGCCGGCAGTGCAATGTGCCCCGCACCCTTGACGAGATAGCAGAGGTCTCCAGGGTGTCAAGAAAGGAGATCGGCAGGACCTATCGCTTCGTATCCAGGGAGCTGGCCTTAAAGCTCATGCCCACCAGCCCCATAGATTACATTCCACGCTTCTGTTCCGGCCTCAATTTAAAGGGAGAGGTGCAGGCCAAGGGAATTGAGATCCTCCGTCAGGCAGCGGAAAAGGAGCTGACCAGCGGGCGCGGGCCTACCGGTGTGGCCGCTGCTGCCATCTACATCGCTTCCATCCTCTGTGGAGACCGCAGGACGCAACGGGAAGTGGCGGATGTGGCCGGTGTTACCGAGGTCACCATCAGAAACCGTTACAAAGAGCTGGCAGAAGAGCTGGATATTGAGATAATCCTCTGAGGGGATTGTCTCAATCCTCGATCTCTCGATTTAGAATTCATTCTGATATTAGACAATTCACGATTATCCGGGCAATGCATATTCTAACGATTTGGATCTTTTCTCAATCAAGTCTAGCAGAAAAGAAGCATTTTTGGTCGGAGTAATTTATGTACTAACAATTTCTATTAGCCTAATGGTGGTTTAATGCTTGGCAAGTTCCAGCTATTGGCGTCATTTATTGTATTGGCAACAATCTCGAATGCTCTCGCTATCCAAAATTCAGCGGATAATTCTCTGATGATTTACGAGCAGTACTACGATTTTGGCCAAGGTGGTCAATATGCTTCCGGACCGGTGCAATTTGAGGTCTATGGATCTGAGCCGTCCTATCTGATCTTGGACGGGCAATCCAGGCCTTATGATTCCAATCATGTTCCTTCAAACTCCCTCTGGATTCAGGGAAGAACCAGTTGGACTGATTATATAAAATGCCCATTGAACGCCCGATTCAGGATGCTAGCCTATTCCAATGGAGGTCCGACCACAATGATAGAGACATATCCTGACGGCTACCAGGATGTGCAGCAGTACCAATTCTATCAGGGATACACCCAACTGGTCTTCCTGGCAGATGAGATCGGGAGGCATACCATGGTCTTCTATGGCAATGGCCAGCAAAGCAATGAAGTTGTGGTAGATGTTGTGAGCAATGGCCGCTCCTCATATGGGACTGTTATTCCGCCAGGACAGCCTAAGGAGAGCACCGTGATCATAGACATTGGAGCCAGCGATCGAGGATTTGGCCAGCCGCAGGGGAAGAGCTGCGATATCACAGGCGCCTGGAAATTTGCCGAGAATACCATTATCTATTATCCCAATGGCCGGATCGAGGCTATTAATGACCGAGGTGAATTAATCGATGCCGGCACATGGTATATTATCGATGCATCAAGAAGACAATATGGAATTTCATGGCAAAGCGGTTGGAGACACACACATACTCTCTCTGCTGATTGTTCCTCTCTGGATTCAACTGGCGTTTTAAACGGCAGAACTTCAACAACTCATGGAACGAGGGTAACATCAGGCTCCCTTTCCGGGATTGGTGACATATTAATCGATAGCGTAGATCAGGGGTTTGATCCAACGGCGCCTGTCCAGGGCTATGATGATCCCTATGGTCAGTTGCCCGAGATATTAATCGATAGCACCGAGAACGGATTTGATCCCACTGCTCCGCCCCTGGGAGAGATGATCTGAAGCTGGCTAAATGATGCAATAGCTTTTATGTCTTCATCAGAGACTGCTATGAGGAAATGACTCAACGAACTGGATGAGATGGTCTTTTTGATGACTGTCTCACTCCTTAGTTTTTATAAATTATCCATTGAATATTGTGACATTTAATAATGATTTCGCTATTTGGGAATTCCATTTCCAGGGCTTTTCGGCTCGATGATATTCTATCTCTTCAGGCAAGCGGTTGGCAACCAGCTATTTATATCAGATGACATAATTTGATTATGTTCATCCGGGGTGATGACGCGAATGAATTCGGCAGAAGGATTTATTATCTCAGCGCTGGTTGTTTTTTCAGTGCTAATTATCAGTGGCTCTGGATTTTCTTCATCTCTGGATAAGGGGCCGGAGAAAATGAATCGAAGCGAGATCACCACCTCCTGGAACCTTTCCAGTTTATTCCAGGATCGAGAGGCTGCAAGTGAAGAATATAAGGGGCTCGAAGATTTATCGAAGGAAATAAGTGCCATCTTCCGCTCCCGTTTCCAGAATCTAACCGGGCCGGTTTTGCTGGAGTATATTGAGGCAGATAAGAATTTCAGCAAGAGGCTGAATGTAATCTATGCCTATGTCTCGGCCCAAAACAGCCTCAATGTCAATGAAGAGTTCTATGAGACACTACTTTCCGATCTGCAGAACCTCTCTACCGATCACTATAAGGCGGCATCCTACGCCGAGATAAAATTAAAGTCTCTCTCCTCTTCAGAATGGGACAGGATTTTTTCTGAAGAGCCAGGCCTGGAGAAATATAGAGCCTACCTGGAAAACAGCTACCGTCGCTATGCAAATCACCGGCCCAGGGATGAGTCTCATGCCGCTTATCTTGCCGATATCTCCAATCAGCTTATGAAAATTGATACTGAAGCGGAGAAGCTGGTCACAAATAACGTCACAGTAGCCGGAAATATCACTCTGGATAGTGGCAAAGAGCTGATCCTCAATTCAGAGACCTACACCGAGCTGATGAGCACTGATGCCAATCGCAATAATAGAAAGAAGGCCTACGATAAGCGTTTCTATCATCTCATCGAGCAGTCGGACCGCATGGCAGAGATTTACTGCAACAAATCACAGCTGGATGATCTTCTCGCCCGTGAGCTGAATTATTCCGACTCATACGACTCTAAGATGTTCGGAGCCTACCTCACCCGAGATCAGGTGGGAACCATGAACCAGGTCTTCAAGGAGCGCAAGGCAGATTTCGACGGCTACTATGAGTTCAGAAGGAAGAAGATGAATCTGGACCGGCTAAAGCCCTATGATCTGCAGCTTTCCCTGCTGAAGTGCCCTGACCGGAAATACACTTACGAAGATACCCTGATCAATATCTCCGCCTCTTATGCCTCAATGGCCCCTGCCTTCCAAGAGATCTTCCTCCAGACTGCCACCAGCGGCTCAATAGATCTCTACCCCAACCCGCAGGGAGGAAAGAGGCCGGGAGGCTACTGCCAGGATATGTGTGCCCTCAATCGGCCCGCCCTGATATTCATGAACTATAAGGGATTGATAGACGATCAGAGGACTTTAACCCATGAGATGGGCCATGCCATCAACTTCTATCTTATGGGCAGCAATGTGGACTATCTCTATTGCACAGGCACGGAGTACGAGATGGAGATACCTTCCACCTTCAATGAGGAGTTATTTGTGGACTATGCCCTGGCCAATTATGACCGGGATACCGCTCTCGCCGTACTGGCAGACAGCATCAACGATTATGTCAACTACTTCACCTTTCAGCCCATGATCACCGAATTCGAGGAAGCCGCTCATGATCTCTGCCGCCAGAAGGGAAATGTGAGCGGCAGAGAACTGAATCAACTCTGGACCAGCTTATCCCGGCAGTACAGAACGTCATTGGTAGACTACTATGCAGAGGATAATGCGCAATGGACCTATGTCAGCCATATCTACTTTACCAATAACTACTACACCTTCAGCTATGCCCTATCCAAAGCCGTCACTCTGTCGCTGTTCAAGATGTACAAAGAAGATCCGGAAAAGTTCAATGGGAATTATGCTGCTTATCTCTCAGCAGGCAGCAGCATGACCCCTCCGGAGAAGCTAAAAGAGTTCTTCGGCATAGAGATAGATCGGAGATTATTCGAGGATGCTATGGATGTGGTAGAGAAAAGGGTAGAGCAGCTGGAGCAGCTTGAAGCACAAATGAATTCCTCCCCAAGGAGTGATGAAATATAGGCTGCCAGAAGAAGATATATGCAAGACCGGGGAAAATTGGCAGAGGAGCTTGTCGTCTCTGCCATCCGGCGATCAAAGCTTTTTATCTGCCAGCAGCACCATTCCCTCTTCTGTGACATAGATCTGCGCATCCATCTTCAGGGCTCTGGTTTTGAAGGGACGGGGAGAAATGCGCTGAAGCTGGTCGATGATGTCAAGCGAGGTTACAGGCAGCTTTATTCCTTTCTCATCAGCCGCGGCGAAGATCATCCTGGGCAGATCGAATACATCTGTTCCTGCTGCCGCCTTTAGAGTGATAGGGGCTCGGAGCATCATCCACTGCTGCAGAGTCTTCTCCGCTCTGGCAATATTCTGGCGGGCTCTTTTCTCCAGAATGCTCACATTGGAGCGGGTGGTGCCCAGACGGTCTGCTGCCTGCTGCTGAGAGAGGCCGCACAGACGCATCTTCAGGACACTGATCTGCCTTTCCGTGAGAAATGAACTCAGGGATTCATCATCACCGGAATTGCTATTGTCATCTATATCATCCATCTTCTGCCCGATAGGAAAAAGCACCTCTGAGATGATAAAAGCATCCTTTGCATCTGCCTGTTGGTGACGGGAATAGTGGCTGACGGTTAGTGTCCAGAGGAATTCTTTGCGGCAACCTTTTTGGCTATTATGGATTTCAATGATACAACATCACCTTTCTTGGCGCTGATAGGGGCTATCTTATCCGGCCACTGTCTCCAGGGCGGCAGCATTCCCAGACGCTCGCAGATGAGATCAAGAGCCAAATCCCTATCTGCTTTAGATATGCGATCCATCTTGTTTGCGGCCAGGACCGCATCCAAGCCCATATCATCCAGGAAATCCCATAGCTCGATCTCAAGCGGCACCTCTCCCCTTCTCTCCCAGCGGTCGGCAATATCCAAAAAAGAAGAGGCATCTATCACCTGCACCGTGAGCAGAATATCCGGAGCATGCTCCTCGAAGTAGCGCACAATGAGATCCTTGGTCTTCTCCTGATAGGCGTGAGTGGCCTTGAGCATGAAGCCGTATCCCGGCATGTCCACATAAAGGACATCACCCACTCTGGTCTGGAAGGGATACTGGGTGACGCCGGGACGCTTTCCAACTCGAACACGGGTCCCGGTCAGCTCCCAGAATAAGGTTGATTTTCCTACATTGGACCTTCCGATGAGGACGATCTGCAGGGCCATGATAGGTTGAAGTAGGGCAAGATTGAAAAGGATGCCTGTCGAGTATCCTATGTGCAATGGCAGAAATCACAGAAGAGATGAGAGATCCGCGATCAGTTGCCTTGACCCTTCTCAAGGCGACCTCTCTTCCCGATAGCCAGGTCTTTAAAGAGATGGATGCGGCGAGATACACCACAATAGACTACTATCGCATGGCCTGCCACATCCTTTTCCGATGCAAGAGATGCGGCACCTGCTGCACTACTGGTGATCCCATTCGTCTGAGAAGGGAGGATGTCAAAGAGATGGCCAGGCATCTCAAGATTCCTTTGAACAAGTTCATCAAGAAGTACACCTATCCTGATCCCGACCGGCCTGAGGTCCTCAATTTCAAGCACATCCTTCCATGCAAGTTCTATGACTCTAAAAGCAAAGGATGCAAGATTTACCCCGTCCGTCCCTGGTCCTGCCGCATCTTTCCCTTCCTGGGAGTCTACGGATGCGAGGAGCAGGTGGTGGTAAAGGAATCCTGTCCCGCTTCAGTAGAGGCCATGAATCTGCTCACCGAGGCCCTGGAGGCTGCGCGACTGGAATTACGGGAAGGCAGGCCGTTTTCACCGGAAGAGGCGAGAGGGGCTAAGATTTTCTTAAGGCTGGCCTTGGATGCTCTTTAGCATTGATCCGGGAGGATCTATCCGGGATGAGCCATATATGGCTGATTGGATTGGGGTGATGATGTCCGGTCCCGCCATCTCAATGGAAAAGGCAAAGGGAAAAGGTTAAGGAGGGGCAGGCAGAGCATATGGCTGGAAATATGATCCTTAACCG
This sequence comes from uncultured Methanosarcinales archaeon, assembly GCA_937864385.1. Lineage (GTDB taxonomy): Archaea > Halobacteriota > Methanosarcinia > Methanotrichales > Methanotrichaceae > Methanothrix. Next base: position 7,530 of record CALMJN010000431.1, read on the forward strand.
ATACCTTGGCTTGAGGCCGAAGAATATGAAGAAGCTCTTAGTGGGCATGACATTAGCTATTTTCATGTTGCTCTTCTCGACTGTCCTGGCGGCAGGAGAGTCCACTCCCGCAACCGGAAATTCATCCTGGAACAGCTCATCGGATCTTGATATCTCATCGGATCTTGATTCAGATTTCGTCGGTCCAGAAGAGATTGTTCCTTCGGATACTATTTTGGATATAAGCCCCAATGCGACGGCTTATCTCGATGGTGCTCTGAACATCAATTACGAAAGCTTTTTGGATCGTGGAGGCGCTCTCAAGCCGGTCTCTGAGATTGCCAGTCTGCTCGGAGATGCGGGCTTAGTAAGCGATGATTCCTTGATCATAACCGGGGAGTGCATGCCTTGTGGTGGGGGTCCTGCTCCAGCCTTCTTCACCTATTGGCTGCTCAGGTATCTGGGTCATGAGGACGTCCGAATGCTGCAGGGAGATTTAGATGATTGGCAGGCAGCCGGGCTTAATATCAGCAATGAGCCTTCGGTTAGGGCAAAAGCGGCTTATCTTCCTCATATCCAGGCGGATCTCTTGGCTACCTACGAATTTGCTGCGGCAGGAGGAGCTCAGATTGTGGACGCCCGGCCGGCCAGAGACTACGAGATCGGCCATATTCCCGGGGCGATGAATATTCCCTATGAAGATGTTCTGGAAAACGGCAGCTTAAAGAGCAATGAGCAGCTGCAAGAGGTCTTTTCCGGTATTCATAAGGACAGAGCAGTTGTGGTCTACACCAACCTGGGAATTGAAGCTGCTATAACCTGGTTTGCCGTGGAGAGCCTGGGATACGATGCCAGGATGTACTCCTGGCGGGACTGGCTGGTGAATCAGCCTCAGTTCGGATTTGATCTGGCAGAGGTAAAAGCTGAGCCCAATCCAGCCAAGGCCGGCCAGTCGGTTTATATCACAGCCCTCTTCCGGGCTGCATCGACCGATTCAGCTCGGAATTTGCCGGAAAGCAATAGTTCGAGGGAGGATAGGCTGGAGGTTAAGGGCTGCGCCACCTGTGGATTCGGCTCTCCCCAGGGATTCGCCAATCTTAACCGAAAAGACGGATCGGTGCAGATCGGCTCTTCAGGCACCCCATCCTCTTCAGACATTGATGAAGGGGAAGCTGATAGCACTTTACGCTGCAGCGCAATCATAAATGCCCCGGACGGCTCTGAATCGGCCAGGATGAGCCTGCTGCAAACCACAGCAGGCAAGTACATGGGCATCTGGAATGCAGAGAGGCAGCCTGGGGTTTATAAGGTAAGCATTGTGGCTACTGCCAGCGGAAACTCCGAGACCTTTGCCGATGTCCTGGAGATAGAGGTTTTAGCATAGGTATATCCCATATCTTGCAGACGCCCAATTAGCTCTTGATCAGCTCCCGGCCAATGGAAAATGCATCGCCGATGAATCTCCCCAGAGCATGATACTTGCGTTTCTCCGGAGAGAACAGAATGGGCCTGACCTTCTCGATATCCGGCAGGCCGTCCGGGCCAAGGCACGATTCATCGGCCTTGACATCCAGTATCTCCCCTATGAACTGGGTATGCAGTCCTATCTCCACAATGCGATATAGCCTGCACTCCAGGGCGAGAGGAAACTCCTTGACCAGCGGAGCATCCACTATCTTGCTCTTCAGTGGGGTCAGGCCGCTGCTGGGAAATTTATCCGCTGCACTTCCCGACACCAGGCCGAAATAGTCCGCCTCTCTGGCGTAGTCCTGGCTGGGGATGGATACAGTAAATGCCTTGCGATTGATGATATTGCGATAGGTTTGAGTGACCTTGCGCAGTGAGACGGCGAGGCAGGGCGGGCTCGAGCAGCAGATCCCAATCCATGCCGCAGTCATCGCATTTGGATTTCCAAACCGATCATAGGTCCCGATCACGCAGACGGGAGTGGGATAGAGGAGGGTTCTTGCCCCGAGCGACTTCTTCATTGCCATCATCTATGTGGCTTATTGCTCCATAGGCATAAATTCGTATGGGATGTACCTTTAAAAGAGGGATGAGAGATCAATATATGTTATATTTTATAAAGACTAAATTAGATCACAATCGACCGAATGATCCCGCTGTACTGCAGCATTTCCAAATCGAAATCCTGAATATATAGGCAAATAGCGCAGATGCAACTATGGATACTCTGCTGCCCGGAAGTCAGGATGGGATCTTGGATATGGCCAAAAGCGCCATCATCAGGAAAGCTAATGCCCACATGGCAAGATATCTTACAACAAATGACTCCATGATCTCCATCCTAACCAAATGATTGTTAGTGATATATGATATATCTGACTTTCGGTCCCATCTCTTCCCATCCATATGGCTTTCGCGTGAGCCTTGGTCTGGAGAGTTGCCAGAGCCAAGCGGCAGAGGTTGCCCTGCATGGCCTTGCATGGGGCTTAGAGGAGTAGGTGGCTGTCTTTCCATTAAACGGAAGGCTGGAGTGCTTCTGCTATCTTTTCATAAGACCCCTCCGCTGGCGGGAGGCAGAGAGCAGGAAGAGGAATGAAATACTTGCAGGCTAAGGGATAGGATCATACTATGAGCGCGCACATGAAGAGGAAGAAGGATCCTGAATCTGTGAGGAGGAGGCTGCAAAACAGCCTTCCCTGGGCACTCTCTCGCTGGTTTTCAAGGGTCATCCTGGGCAAGGATCTCTCAAAAAAGAAGTAGGGACTCTATTCCCGGGGCGTAGTGAAGAAAGATATCAGAGCGCAAGATCTGGCTTCACAACGGCCATGGCCATATAGCCTGCAGCATACGGGTTTTAGCCTTGACCGATGCCAGACCGAAAGATTAAAGCTGCTGGTGGTCCGATTATTATGGGGTGTGGTCAGGATGGACAAAAAGAAGTTTCTGACATGGATGACCTTAGGTGCATCGGTTATGGCTCTGGCTATCTTCAGAAAGATGATGAGGTATCCGGGCGATGAGTACGACCAGGGGAAGGAGCGCCCCTACCGTCCGGCTCCGTAGGTTCCTTTTTTGAGGCCGATAAGCGGAAAATTGAAAGAGAATAAATGGAAAGCAGCATAGAAGTTGCTGGACATCAAGAATTCTTCTTTGCTACAATGATGATGGAGTAGGAGCCGTCAACATCTTCAACGGTTGGATAAGCAGCAACATAGGAGAGCCATCGCATCATCTCGGGCCTGTGCATTATCGGCTCATCGGAGAGCCTGCCGTTCAGCCGCCGGGCATTGCACAGCTGCTGCTCTCTTCTGAATAGCGCTCTGGACCAGGACTGGCCCAGCCTATAAACCACTTCCATATCATTCTCCCGCACCAGCCGGGACAAGGAACTGAAATTAAACCAGTGCTTATGAGACTTATTCCTGGGAAGACCTGCGCCGTCTGCCGATTCAGATAGTACATTAGGAACGGAGGCGATGAAAAAGCCCTCAGGCCGCAGGATCCTGTTGAACTGAGATAAAGCCCTCTTTGGATCCAGCAGATGCTCCAGGGTCTCGAAGCTGATAACCGCAGCCGCACTCCCCTCAGCTATATCCGGATAGAGCTCTTCTTCATTTAGATCCTTATAGAGAAAGTTGAGGTTATCCTTCTCGATGCTCCCTTTAGCCCACTCTATCAGAGATTGATCTCCATCCACCCCGATCACCCTCCCGGCAACGGCCGCCAGCTCTGCCGCTCCATACCCTCTGCCGCAGGATATATCCGCAACCAGGTCCGGTCGGTGCGGTCTCAGAAAATCAGCGGCAAAGAGATAGCGTCCCAGGTACTCCGCCTTTCTCCAGATGTTGCCGTCACTGGCATCGAATGGATCTATCTGGTCTTGACCACTTCCGCTGTATGCCGAGTAGGAAGACATCTCAGAGCATTCCTAGAGCTGTCTTGGTCGATATACCTTGCTATTCTGGGTCAAGTGCCGCCATAGACTGGCTCGAAATCAAGGCTAATGGCATTTGTCTGCACTAATGAGCATCAATAGAGGCTCAGATTCATAGAGAGGGTGCTTGCCGCGGTTCTTTTCATTAATAGCTGCAGTGGGATTCAGATTGTTGATTGAATAAAGGGCAGTGAGGCAATTGTCCCGGGAGCAATCTGATGAATCCATGAATCCCAAAAAGCTATATCCTTCCTCTATATACTCTGGCCTCAATCATGAAACGCCGAAAATTGACAGGGCTCGCATTGATTCTATTCATCTCTTTGTCCAGCGCATTGTTCTATCCTTTTCCCGGCCTTGATGCTCACAGCCCGGCATTGGGCTACCCGGCCTACTCCAGCCCCCTCTCTTTTCCTCTCTTTGCCGCCGGCAATAACACCACCGCCATCTCGGCTGTCCTTATGCGAGCTACGGAATTGCGGCCTGAGTTTGAGGTTTGGAGATCAGGCAATGGCTCCGCCTATTCCCATCCCTTGCTGCCTTTATGGAGCGCATACACCTTTTATCTGCCTTTTCAGAAAGCTGGCCGGGCTTTCGGCGATTACGAAAGCAATACTTCGTCTATCGATGACTTTCTGACTGAGAATGAAAATCGCTCTTCCGCCACCTACGATACCCCGTCCATCAGGCAGTTTGCTCTGCAGGACGAATACCACCAGGGAGTCGAGGCGCATGATGATCCCACCCGCATGGGCATGAGCCATTTCCTGGATGATGACGAGCCGCCAGGCCCGCCGCTGCTATGATTGGCTTGGACTTAAATCGATTAAAAAAAGCTTTAATTGGGATCTGCTGTCGATCTACTGCAGATAGTTCTCTATCTCCGAGAGCTTCTCCATATCGCTCTTGCTGATGCTCGAGTCCGCCACCACCCTCTCCTGCACCTCGATGGGAGCGCGGCTGCGCAGAGCCAGGGCCAGGCAGTCGCTGGGCCGGGCATCGATCTCGCTCTGCCGGCCATCGCTCCTGATGGTCAGGCGGGCGTAATATATGCCCCCATCCAGGTCATCTATGAGCACGCCGGTGATGCTGGCGGATAAAAACTCCAGTACGGAGATAAAGAGATCATGAGTCATGGGCCGGGGAGAAAGCTCTCCGGTGAGGGCATGATGAATGGATATGGCCTCAGATAGGCCGACGAATATAGGCACTATGCGGGAGCGCTCATCCTCCAGCAAAACCACTGGAGCAGGCGAGCCTCCTTCTGCCTCTGCGATGTAGACCCCTTTCACCTTTACCGGAACCGGTGCCTCCATGATCCTCTCTTCCCCATTCATCTTATAAATCTCCGGCGAGCAAAATCCATGAGCAGGATTTCTCTCTCGCACTCTTGTTTCATCGGGCATTTCATCTGGCATTGAAGGAGATGATTGGGGCGATCAGGCCCGATCTATTGCGATCCTTACGCAGACCCCTTCGATATCCCAGTCCTTGATCAGCCTGCCCCTCAATTCCAGGCCCAGGCCAAGCTGGAAGTCTGAGGCGCGAACCTCTCCTGCGATATGCTCCTTCTTTAAGAGGGCCAGATCCAGTATGGGCTTGCTCTCTATGTCCACCTCAGCCCGAATCTGATCCTCTACCTTGAGGTCCATCTCCTTTCTCATGTCCTGAATGCGGCGGATGATCTCCCGGGCATAGCCCTCCGACTCCAGCTCGGGAGTGAGGGTGATGTCCACATATACCAGGCCGCGGGAGAACTCGGCGGCAGGCAAGCTCTCCGGCGGAAGCTCTCTGATCTGGACCATCTCTGATGTTATGGTGTATCCCTTCGGCCCTGAGATTAAATGAGCCTCTCCAATAGCATCAATCTGCTTCTTAACCTCAAAAGGATCAGCGGCCTGCAGGGCGGCCACCACCGCCTTGGCCTCGCCCTTGTAAACAGGCCCTATCTTCTTATGGACCGGAGAGAGCTCCAGGTCCATTTTGGGCTTTTCCCCCGGCGGCAGAACGGTGATCTTCTTGGCATTGGTTTGCCCCTTGAGCACCCCCACCAGATCTCCCAGGTCCACTGCCTCTTTGGCAGGAGATATGACGATCTCGGAGACCGGCCAGCGCAGCTTGCGGCCTCCCTTCTGGCGGGCGTTTGACCCGGCCATGGATATCTCCCGCACCAGGGACATGCTCTCTTCCAATTTGCGGTCGATCCTGGCCCCGTCAGCCACCGGCCAGGGGCACATATGAACTGATGGAGCAGCAGCTCTGTCCAGGCCGCGCACCAGATTCTGGTAGATGGACTCGGAGAGGAAAGGCGTGAATGGAGCCATGAGCCGGCTGAGCTTGACCAGCACCTCATAAATTGTGGCATAGGCGGCCAGCTTGTCCGGGTCGTCCTGCTCGATCCAGGTGCGGGGGCGGACCAACTGGATGTACCAGCGGGAGAGGTCCTCTAAAATGAACTCGGATATGGAGCGGACGATGCGGTGCAGCTGATAGGCCTCCATCTCCTCTGTGACCTCGCCTATGAGGCTGTTGATGCGGGAGAGTATCCAGCGGTCCTCCGGGCGCAGGCTCTTTTCATACCTGGAAAGGTCGGCCTTCTCCGCATCAAAGCCGTCCAGGACCATATAGGGCAGGGCAAAGCGGTAGGCATTCCAGAAGATATTGAGCATGCGGGAGGTGTTCTCTACCGACTCCCAGGAGAAGTGCAGGTCCTCCCAGGGGGCGTTGGCGCCCAGGACATAGAAGCGGAGGATGTCTGCTCCGAACTTGGCCACCACCTCCTCCGGCTGGACGATATTGCCAATGCTCTTGGACATCTTGCGGCCCTGATCGTCCAGGGTGAAGCCGTGCATGAGGACGCTCTTGTAAGGAGCCCGGCCAAAGGAGACCATGGCCGCCCCAAGCTGAGAGTAGAACCAGCCCCGGGTCTGATCGTGCCCTTCGGTGATGAAGTCCGCCGGCCACCATTCCTCGAAGTCCTTCTCCTGGCTGGGGAAGCGCAAAGTGGCCCAGGAGGCCACAGCGCTGTCAAACCAGACATCGAAGACATCCGGGGAGCGCTTCATCTTGCCTCCGCAGGGGCAGTCCAGAAGAATCGAGTCCACCTCTGGCCGGTGCAGATCGGCTATCTTGCGGCCTGCCCTCTCCTCCAGCTCCGCCGCCGTGCCGATCACCTCCAGGTGGCCGCAGGTGGGACAGCTCCAGATGGGCAGGGGAATTCCCCAGTACCTCTGCCGGGAGATGCACCAGTCCCGGGCGTTGTTGATCCAGTCGGCAAACCTAGCCGACCCGGCCCACTCCGGATACCAGGTCACCCGGGAGATCTCATCCAGCATTTTATCCCGCAGGTCGGATATGCGGAGGAACCACTGGCTGGTGGCGATGAAGATGATGGGGGTCTTGCAGCGCCAGCAGTGTCCATAGCGGTGCGCTAGCCTTCCCTGTGCCAGGAGCCTTTCCTTCTCCTCCAGGTCGGCTATGACCAGGCTGTCCGCCTCCTTGACATAGAGTCCCTGGTACTTCTCCCCTGCCTGCTCGGTGTACCTTCCGTCCTCTCCAACGGGGCAGAAGATCTCCAGATGGTGGTTCAAGCCCAGCTCGTAGTCCTCCAGGCCGTGTCCTGGAGCTATGTGCACGCATCCGGTGTTCTCGGCAGCCACGAAGTCGGCGGCATAGACGCCGTGCACTATCTCTTTCTGCCGGGGGACCATATCTCCCAGAGGATGCTCATAATGAAGCTCTTGCATCTGCTCTGCGGAGAGGACCCCAAGCAGCTCATAGTCCTGGTAGCGCCCGGTTTTGAGAACTGATTCGACCAGATCGGAGGCCATGATCAGAATCTCTGGCCGCCCGTCCTTCCAGGCCCGGACCTTCGAATACTGGAAGCTGGGGTTGACCGCCACGGCCACATTGGCGGGTATGGTCCAGGGGGTGGTGGTCCAGATGACGATGAAGGTGTTCTCTTCCCCCAGAACGGGGAACTTGACATAGATGGAGTAGTCGGTCTCATCCCAGTACTCCACCTCCGAGTCGGCTATGGCCGTCTGGCAGCGGGGGCACCAGTTTACCACCCTTAGGCCCCTCTCCAGGAGGTTATGCTCATGGGCTTTTTTCAGAGCCCACCAGGCCGCCTCCAGATACTCATTCTTGAGGGTCATATAGGGGTCGTCCCAGTCCAGCCAGGCGCCTAAGATTTTGAACTGGGCGGTCATATCGTCTTTTTGCCTCAGCGCGAACTCCTTGCACCGATCTATGAACCTGTCCACGCCATAGGTCTCGATGTCCTTCTTGCTTTTGAAGCCTAAGGACTCCTCCACCTTGACCTCTATGGGCAGGCCGTGCATATCCCAGCCCGCCCGGTCCTTGACGGCAAAGCAGTTCATGGACTTGTAGCGCAGTATGGAGTCCTTGATCACCTTGTTCCAGGCGGTGCCCAGGTGAATGCGGCCGGTGGTGTAGGGCGGGCCGTCCACGAAGAAGAACTTCTTGCCGCCCACTCGCAGCTGCCGGACCTTATGATAGGTATCATCCCTCTCCCAGAGGGATCTGATCTGGTTTTCCAACTCCCGTGCGTTATACTGTCCTGCCACCTCAGAGATCAATTAGAGTTCCTCCGAAAAACGATTGGCCATCATGATGCACATCTATATTTAGGCTTTGTTGCCTGGCACATTGCAGCAATATTGATATAATCACAGCGCAAACCGTTCTCAGGAGGGGTTATCCATTAAAGAAGAGATCTGGATCGAGAAGTACCGGCCGGAGAAGCTGGAAGACATAGCAGGACAGGATGAGATCGTCCGGCGGCTCAAGTCCTATGTCAAGACCAGAAATCTGCCGCACCTCCTGTTCTCCGGGCCGCCCGGTGTAGGCAAGACCGCCGCATCCATCTCCATCGTGCGGGAGATCTATGGCGAGGGCTGGAGGAACAATTTCATTGAGCTCAACGCCAGCGATGAGCGGGGTATAGACATCATCCGCCACAAGGTCAAGGACTTTGCCCGCATGGCCCCATTGGGGGGGGCCGATTTTAAGGTCATATTCCTGGACGAGGCCGATGCCCTGACCAATGATGCCCAGAGCGCTCTGCGCCGGACCATGGAGCGCTACTCCGCCACCACCAGGTTCATCCTCTCCTGCAACTACTCCTCCAAGATCATAGAGCCCATCCAGTCCCGCTGTGCCGTCTACCGCTTCCGAGCCCTATCGGGAGAGGCCATAGCCAAGAGGATCAGCTACATAGCGGCAGAGGAGAAGCTTGTCGTATCCGAGGGAGGCCTCTCGGCCATAGAGTATGTCGCCGGCGGCGATATGAGAAAAGCCATCAATGCCCTGCAAGCGGCTGCCCTGCTGGGCGACAAGGTGGATGAGGAGACCATCTACCAGATAACCTCCACCGCCAAGCCCGAGGAGATCAGGAACTTCATCAAGACCGCCCTCTCCGGGGACTTCGTGGCAGCGCGGGCGGTTTTAGATGATCTGCTCTTATCCAAGGGGCTCTCCGGCCAGGATGTGGTGGTCCAGATCCACCGGGCCATGCTGGATCTGGATATACCGGACAAAGACAAAGTAAGGCTGATCGACCGCATCGGGGAGATCGATTTTCGCATGACGGAAGGGGCTAACGAGAGAATTCAGCTGGAGGCCCTGCTGGCATACTTCGCCCTGAGCAAATCAAATCCGGTTTAGCTTCTTAAATCCATTCCGCTATTGGATGATGAAGTTCGCCCAAATTAGCTCAATGCTCCTGTGCACTGATTATGGAGAAGAATATTTGGGACGGCTCTCAAAGGCCTCTGAAAGCGAAAGATAATCTGGTGTCTCACGGCCTCAGGAAGATTGAAATATTGAGGGGGAAAAATTCTCAAAAGTTTGGGAGGTAAGAGCACGAGAAGAATTGGCATTTTCGTAATTCTCATAATCATGTTGACTTCAGTTTGTATTGCAGAAGAGAAATCTCCTCTGATATCCAGGTCTCTTCTATTCGGCAATCCGGACCGAATCACCACACGCGTGAGTCCTGACGGCTCGATGATGAGCTTTCTCGCCCCGGTTCATGGAGTTCTCAATGTCTGGGTCGGCCCGGCAGGACAGCCGGATAGAGCAAAGCCAGTGACCAATGATACCTATCGCGGGATTCGCAGCTATTTATGGGGCTATACCAATGAGCATATACTCTTCTTGCAGGATCTGAATGGAGACGAGAACTGGCGAATTTTTAGCGTCAACCTCAGCAGCGGCAAGACCAGAGATCTCACGCCTTTTGAGGGCGTCCAGGCTCAGATTCAGGCTGTCAGCCCCAAACATCCTCAGGAGTGCATCATAGGCCTGAACAAGCGCGATCCTGAGTACCACGACCTCTTCCGGTTGAACATCGAAACCGGCAATCTAACACTGATCCAGGAGAACACAAGATTTTCCGGTTTTGAGGTCGATGATGAATTCAAGGTGCGCCTGGCCAGCAATATGACATCTGACGGAGGCATCGATATCTTCAAGCTGATGGATGATGGAGCCTGGCAGAACTTTTTGCGAATAGAAAA